>CAZYWR010001057.1:0-5392 GCA_964651185.1 uncultured Polyangiales bacterium | reverse complement strand
TTCATCGTCTGATACACCAGCTGCGCGATCTGCAAGGCACCGCTTCGATTCGCATGGATCGGATCGCTGTCGAAGTACTCCGGGTGGCCCGCGAACGCATCACGCGTGTCGACCAGATGGCACCGGAAGCTGTCGGTCGTCATCGCGGCGCACAGCCCGCTCATCTGCTCGATCAAGTAGTCGACGATGTCATCTCCTCCGATCGGAAGATGCGGATAGAGAAGGTAGACGACGTCGCTGACTCCGTTTGCCTGCATGTCCCAAAGGCCCTCCTGCTCGATGCCGATGACCCCGTTCACGACGTCTATGCAGGATGGTTTCGCGCTCGCGCCGTCGACGAGGCAGCCGGAGTCGAGCAGATCGTTGCCGCCGCCGTCCATGATCACGACGTGGATGTCGTCGTCATCGGCCTTCGCTTGCAGCCACTGCGGTGGAATGCTGCCCCAAGCATCGGGATTGCCGAGCGTGCTGCCCCCGACCGCGTAGTCGCGATAGCGATCCCACCGCTGAAGCGCCCCGTCTGCCCTCGCCAGATGCTCGATCTTCGACACGAGCAGCAGCGGCGAAGCCACGTAGGAATCCCCGAGCGCGACCACTTGCTCCCCGCTCTCGAGGCACGGCGGCCGCGCGGCTCTGCTCTGATCGGCCAACGCGACCGCACCGGCGCCACTGACCTCGTCAGCCAAGAAGCGCGGCTTGCTCGCGTCCACCGGTTCCTGCGCGCACGCTCCACCGAACAGCACGCTCAACCCGATAAGCGAGGCTCGCAAAGGCTGCAATTGTCTTCGCATAAGTCGTCTCTCTCAAGCTTGCGGCGTACCTGGTCCCAGGCCGGACCTTGGCTCGTCATAGCACCATTGACACCCGCGCGTAGAATGTTCGCAGCATCTGGCCAGCCGAAAGCCCGATCTGTCGTCCGCGGCAAGCTTGCTGCGCATGGCTGCGCGACGTATTGAGCTGCCGCGCTAGACGGTCCGCTTCCGCGAACACGTCATCGGGGATCGAGACCGCGCTTTCATACCCCGAGTATTACCCCGAGCTCGAGCGCATCAACGCTCGCAGACAACGCAGGAACCGCCAAGCCGGCGACGTCTCGAACACTGGTAACCTCGCCACCGAAGCGGCGCGCGCGGGCCAGCCCGCGTGGGCGACCCATGCCCGACGAATCCCTTCGATTCGCCGGGTAGATCACTGCGCTATGGCAGCCGCGCGCGGCCTCGACCAGCCGTTCACTTGGCGCTACGGCGGTTCATTGCGCGGGAGCCGTAAACAACTCCGGGCAAAGCGCGCCGCCTTGCGCGCCGGGGGGCGGAAGCGTGATCGTGTACGTGTCCTCGTCGATCGAGAGCAGGTACTGCACGAGGTCGCCGATCTGCTTTTGCACCGCGTTGGGATCGCTCTCCAGCAAGAAGTTGGGAGCGAGCGCGCGCGTGTGGTCCGAGAAGGTCTGGCTGAGCAGCGCCTCCAGCGTGCGCGCGTTGCCGGCGTGCATGTAGGGAGCGCCCGCGCCTAGGCCGAGCAGCGACGGAACGTTGTAGCCGATGCCGGCCTTGGGGTCGTTATCGGGGTTGTTGTCGCCGTCTTCGTTCGGGCGGAGCGCCACGCCTCCGCCCTGGGCCACGTCCTTCATGTTCGTGCCGCGCAGCTCGGCGATGCCCACGCCGTCTTCCGCCTTGTTGAAGGTGTTGACGTTGCGCAGTACGCACTGCACGGAATCGCCGCCTGCGTTGATCACGAGCTTCTGATCCTGCGCGGCCTGCGCGGGGAGGAGCGCCGCCGGGAAGCCGGCGGGCACCGTGAACGCAGTCGTCTTGAGCGCGGCGTTGACCTCCACGCCCGGCGTGTAGAACAAGCGCGACACCGTCCACTTGTCGCCGCCGTGGCAACCTTGGCAAGAACCGTACGTCGAGAACAGCTCCTTACCAGACTGCACCTTGGCCGCATCGAGGTTGGTGGGCGCGCGCGGCGTGCGGATGGTCTGCGCGTAGCGCGTGATGTTCTTCCAGTCCTCGAGCACGCCGCCCGCGGGCATGGCCGTGTTGTTCTTGAACAGCTCGCCCACCGCGACCTTCCCGTTTTCGTCGAACGCGAGTCCGAGCGGGTTCGCCGGATCGGACGCGAGCAAGGACGAGCCGTCGAGCTCGGCGAGCTTGAGCCCCACCGTGTCGAGGCGATCGGTGTCGATGGGCGGCGCGCTCTTGGTCAGCACGATCGCGCCCACGCCGCCCGAGGTGTTGCGCACGTTGAGCTCGAAATCCGCGAACTCATCGCGGTTCGTGGTGTGGTTCAGCACCTTCTGGTCGATCGGGTTCTTGGAGGCGAAGCTGCCGTCGAGCGAGATCGACTGGCGCGGCCCGCGCCCGAAGAACCAGGTCACGTTGTCGGTCAGGCCGTCCGCGTGGCACGACTGGCAAGCGCCCCAGCCCTGGCCGAACAGCGACCAGCGCGCGCGACCGGTGTTGAACAGATCGCGGCCGGTCAAGATGCGCTCGTCGTCCGAGCCCTTCGCCGGCAGCGCCGAGAGCGCGCTCACGCTCGGGCTGTTGACGCCGCCGGCGATCGCTTGCGTATTGAAGTCGAGCACGCTCAGGTTGCGCGTGATGTCGTTGGCCGTGAGCGCGAACTTCTTGTTGCTCGCGCCGATCGCGATGCCGATCGGGCCCTTGCCGCCGAACTGCGCCTGGATGCCGGCCGGGTTCAGATCGATGAACGGCGACGTGCTCGCGCCCACCTCGGTGATCTTGCCGGTGGTCGCGTCGTAGACGACGCGGAACACGGCGTCGATGCCGTTGGCGGCCAGGTACGCCACGCCGGTGCCCGGCACGAACGCGAGGTCCGTGCTGAACAGCGGGAAGCGCTGCGCGCCCTGCGCGATCTTCTTATCGCGGAAGAACGCGTCGAAGCGCGCGTTCAGGTTCTCGGCCGTGCCGGGCAGCTCGCGACCCGCCTTGGTGTCGATCACCGACACCACGGGCGAGGTCGCGGTCTTGAAGCCCGCGACGTCCTGGCAGACCGCGGGCTTGCCGAACGCGACCACGTCGCACACCGGATCCACGAGCTTCAGGTCGTCTCCCTGACAGTCCGCGATCGTCTGACACTCCTTGGTCGTGACCTTGAGCCCCTCGGGCCCCTCGGGCGACGCGCATACCGATACGACGAACGCGAGATCTCCGTTCAAGGTGATCGACTGCAGCTGGTTCGGGAAGCAGCCCGCCGGATTGCCGTTCGTGTCCTTGAAGCCGATGTTGTCGAGCGGCGACAAGGTGATCGTGCTGATCTGAAGGTCCGCGAGCTTGGCCGCGTAGACGACGCCGGCGCGGGCGACGTCCGCGTTCAAGCCGTCCTTCTGCAGCGCGGCGATCTGCTGCGAGTAGTACTCGGTCACGAACAGCGATTCGTCAGTGTCGTCATTGTCGCCGTCGTTGCTGATCGTGATCGAGCGCGGATGCGCGAGCGCGGGCCGCGGCTGCACGTCGCCGAGGTAGCCGGTGTGCACGAGCGCCGCGTTCAGATCGATCGCACCCGTGACCCTGAGATCGTGCGTATCGACGACGCTGATGTCGCCGTTGCCCCAGTTCGTCACGTAGGCCGCGCGCCCGCTCGGGCTGAGCGCGAGCGAGGTCGGCTCCGATCCCACCGCCACGCTGCCGTCGAGGACGGGCTTGCTCGATAGATGCGCTACGCGCACGAGCTTCTGATCTTTGCGCAAGACCACGAACGCCGTGTCGTTGTCCGGTCCGATCACCGCCTGCCACGGCTCCGAGCCCGCGCCCAAGTCGACCTCGCAAATCTTCTGGGTCTGGGTAATCTGACCTTCCTGATACTTGACCGACAGCACGCTCAGCGAGCCCACGTCGCGGTTGACGGCGACCGCGATCGACTCGTCCGGCGAGAGCGCGATGGCCGCGCCGCGGCTCGGCTGCTTGAGCACGGGCCCTTGGAAGGGCGGCGCCTCGGCCTGGGTCATGGCTCCGTCGGCGTAGAAGCCGCCGTCCGCGTAGACACCGCCATCCGTGTCGACCGGCGCGCCGGTCTGCGCATCCTCCTGCGCAGTCTCTGGGTTGTCTGCTTGCGATTCGGCGTCCTCGAAGCACGCGACCAGACTCGTCGCGAGCGCCACGCACGCCAACTTTCTCTCGATGCCCATCGTCTCTCCGTGACGCGCGCCCAACTGCGCGCGGCGAGCGACCTAGAGCAACCGATATGCCGGCTTTTTTCCGCTCGCACGCGCCCGGTTGAGGACGCGCGCGCAACGCATAACATCTGGAAATCGCGCGCCTCACGCCGATACGCGGGGCTCACGGAACGCCCGGACACGGGTGGGCACAACGGGCCCGTGCCCGCGTCGCTCGTCACTTGTCGGTCGACTCTTCGACCTTGTCGCCGGCCTCTTCCGTCGCCTGGCCGACGTCGTGCGCGGCTTCATGCGTCTCTTCGCTTGCCTCCTCGCCCGCCGCTTTGAGCGGCGACTCGCTGTGTTCCGCCTTCTTCTTGCAGGCGCTGAACCCGAGCATGGCGACGGCGAGCACGATTGCGAATGTTGCGATTTTGTCCATAGCCTCTCCTGCTGCTCCCGGTCCGCGCCGATGGAGGGGACACGAGCTCCGCCGCAGCCGCGCGAACCTGCTTTTCTCGACGTGGCTCAAGGTAGGCGCGCGGAGCGCCATGAAAAGTCGGGCCGGCTCACGAACTCGCGCGGCCCGTTCGGGAGCGGCCACGAACCACGCCGCCAAGGCACTCCTCGGCGCTGACGCACGGGCTCGACGCGCTCACCGCCTTGGTGCGCGTGGCGCCGAAAACGCCCGCACGCGAGCGCGACTCCTCCCCGCCATCAGGCGACGTCAGGGCAGCTCGACCACCTCACACGCGAGGCGCGTCGGCAACGGACCATACAAATGCGGAAACAACTCGCCGCCGCGCGACTTCTCGAAGCGCAGCGCGTCGCCGAGCGCGGCGGCGTCCACGCTGATGAGCAGGAGATCGCTCTCGTCGGCGAAGTGCTTGCGTAAGGTCTCGTCGACCTGACTCTCGCGCGAGAGGTGGATGAAGCCGTCCCGCTGATCGTCAGGCGAGCCGCGATACACGCCGTCGCGAAGCGCCGCCTCCCACTCTCCGCGGCGGGCGATCTTATAGATCATCTCCCCCATGGCTATGCGCCCGTCGGCTCGCCAGCGCCCGCCCCGCCTTGAATGGCTCGCGCGTCCGCGCCCGCGCGCCCTTCGACCGCTTGCGCGCCCGCTCCCGCGCGCCCTTCGACCGTTGGCGCGTCCGCGCCTGCGCGCCCTTCGACCGCTTGCGCGCCCGCGCCCGCGCGCCCTTCGACCGTTGGCGCGTCGGCGCCTGCGCGCCCTTCGACCGCTTGCGCGCCCGCTCCCGCGCCGGTGTGGACGAC
>CAZYWR010001056.1:0-2730 GCA_964651185.1 uncultured Polyangiales bacterium | reverse complement strand
GGTAAACGAGCAGGAAACATCCCTCGAAGCGATCGAGCAGGCGCACCCCGCGGGGATGAGCGTTCAGCAGATCGTCACGGCCTGCGCTTCGCTGGGAGAAAAGCTCACGGAGGCCACGTTTCGCAAGTATGTGCAGCTCGGCCTGCTGCCGCGCAGCGTACGCGTCGGCCGCAAAGGCAAGCATCAGGGCTCGCAGGGCCTCTACCCGGCGTCGACCGTCCGGCAAGTTCAGCTGATCCGGCGGCTCATGGCCAAGGGCTTCACGATCGACGAAATCCAGAGCCGCCTCTTGTTCGTGGGCGGCGATATCGACGCGCTCGGCAAGGACCTCGATCGCCTGATGGCGCAGCTCGAGCGCGCCCAGGGCGCGGCCGATTCCTTGGCCAAGCGCGAAGTCGAAGAGGCGCGGCGCTTGGCCGCCGCCCTGCTCGAGAAGCTGCGCGACGTCGAACGACGCTTGACCGTGCAAGCGCGTTTCGAGCGCGCGGCGGTGTGAGCGCTTTCGAGAGTTCTGCGGGAAGTTCGCAACAGCCACAAAGTGGAGGCACAGATGGGTGAGCAGGGGGCAAGCGGCGGTCCTTCTTGGGGGCAGGACGTCGTGGACAGCGGGGCCGAAATTCAGGGCTCGCTTGCGATGGCGCTACGCCCGCTCGGCGATGCGCTCGAGTCGGACGACGCCGATGAGGGGGATGGGCGGGGACGACGCAGGCGGCGCACACGGGCGCGGGCGCGCACGATTTCGATTCGCCGCCTGAGCAAGACCGAGCTGAACCTCGGGCGCATGATGTACCCGGAGGAGCAATACTGGAGGCCAGAGACGCGGGGACAGTGCGTGGACATGGAGCGTCCGTGCCCCTTCGTCTCCTGCAAGTATCACCTCTACATCGACGTCCACCCGGTGCGCGGCTCGATCAAGATCAACTTCCCCGACGTGGAAGTCTGGGAGATGACCGATACCTGCGCGCTCGATATCGCGGATCGCGGCGGGATCACGCTCGAGGAGGTCGGCGAGATCATGAACCTGACCCGCGAGCGCGTGCGTCAGGTCGAGACCCAGGGGCTCGCCAAGCTGCAAGGGCTCTCCGATGTCGACCTGCTGCGCGACTACGTCGACGAGTGAGAGCGCTCGGAGCCTCTCGGTCGCCCTACGCGCGCTGCGTGCTGAGTCAGCCTGCGCGCACCACGCCGTTGCGTAGAACTCCGACGCCGGACACTTCGACTTCCACGACGTCACCGGCCGCGAGCGGTCCGACCCCTTCCGGGGTCCCGGTCGCGATCAGATCGCCCGGCTCGAGCGTCATCACCTGTGAAATGAACGAGAGCAGCTGGGCGATCGGAAACACCATCTGATCGGCGCGCGCGGCCTGGCGTACGGATCCGTTCACGCGACCGCTCACGGTTCGCTCCGACAACGCGTGTTCGCTCTGGAACTGAGTCTCGATCCAGGGGCCGACCGGACAGAAGGTGTCGAAGCCCTTGGCGCGCGTGAACTGCACGTCCTTGCGCTGCAGGTCGCGCGCCGTCACGTCGTTGACGCAGGTGATGCCAAAGACGCCGCCCAGCGCCTGGGCGGGCGTGGCGTGACGGAGCCGGCCGCCGACGACGACGCCGATCTCGGCTTCGTGCTCCACGCGCTCGCTCATGGCCGGCAAAACGATCGCTTCGCCCGGCGCGAGCAACGAGCTCGGCGGCTTCAAGAACAGGAGCGGCTCGCTCGGCACGTCGTTCCCGAGCTCGCGCGCGTGGGCGGCGTAGTTGCGGCCGATGCACACGATCTTGCTCGGCGTCACCGGGGCGAGCAGGCGCACGTCCGCGAGTGGAAGTTGCTCCCCGGTCGCCCGGCCGCCGGCCCACGGCGGACCGCTCAGCAGCTCGAGATCGCCTTCCCCGGAGCTGCGCGCGTAGTGCGCGCGTCCGTCGTGTTCGATGCGTAGAATGCGCATGCCCGGACTGTACTCGATGCGGGCGGCGGACGCCGACGCGAGGAGGCTTGCCGTCGCGCGCCGGAAGGCCAAATTGGCGCGGTCGGATCGGCTCAGGCGATCGCTGGTGTCGCTCGTGATGGGCGGTGCCGGAGGAAAGTCCGGGCTCCATAGGGCGAGGATGCTCGCTAACGGCGAGTGGGGGTGACCCCGAGGAAAGTGCCACAGAAAACAGACCGCCCGCTCGCACGTGCCGCGATTTCGGTCGCGGCGTGGGCCCGCGAGGGAAGGGTGAAACGGCGAGGTAAGAGCTCACCGGGCCTGCGGTGACGCAGGTCGCACGGCAAACCCCATCCGGAGCAAGACGAAATAGGGAAGCGTTCGAGGGCGGCCCGCCCGATGCTTCCGGGTAGCGTCGCTCGAGGCGCGCGGCAACGCGCGTCCCAGATGAATGACCGCCAGCTTTGGTTCGGCGACGAGCCAAGGACACAGAACCCGGCTTACGAGCCTTCCGACCACGAGCGTCGCGCGTTTGTGCGGCGCTCGCGCCTATGTTCTCGGAGGATGCGCGTGCGGGGCCCTCTGGACGTCGCGTGCGCTCACTGCCGTGGCGCGATGAGCCCGCGCGCGTCGGGCGAGGAGCTCGCAGCCCAGCCGGCCCATGCCTTCGCTTGGTACACGTGCTCGGCCCGTATGCTCGCAAACTCCAAATAGCGGCTTCGCATGGCCAACAGTCCGTCGAGTAACGCAGGACGAGGCAAGCGCTCACCGGCGAGCTCCGCCAAGAGTACGCGGATGGGCTCGTGCG
>CAZYWR010001055.1:0-3570 GCA_964651185.1 uncultured Polyangiales bacterium | reverse complement strand
GGCTCTTCCTCGTCCCCTGGGACGGGCAATCGGCATTTACCCTCATCACCACCCCGCTCGCGCCCGCAGCAGCTCCGGCATTACCAGCCGTGGCAGGCGCCGATCGCGCTACTGACCAAGCGGCAGCCAGCGCGGTCACGGCGTGCGGCCTTTCGTATGGGGCGCGCTCGACACGAGCGGCTCGCCTGCGCGCGCGTCGATGCCGCGCGCGAGCCGCCGCAGGAGCGCCCGTTCGCCGCGCTCGACCAAGGCCGCGAGCGTGAGCACGGGCAGGGCCAAGACACGCTCCCAGAGCGAGTCGAGCTGGAAGCGCTCGAGCGAGAGGTGATAAAGCCAGTTCCCGAGGCGATCAGGAGGCCGCGCTGGCAGATAGGCGACCGCCGGACGCAGCCCGGCGCCCGCCCCGGCGCGCACCGAGAGTGCGTCCGCGATCGCGTTCGGCGCCCGCAGCATCTGCAACGTGCGGAGCGACGCGTGCCCGAGCAGATGGAGCAGCGCGAGCTGCGGCAGACCGAGGCCGAGCTCCACGAAGATGACGCCTACCTGCGTCGTGGTGGCGTAGGCGAGCTGACTCTTCACGTCGGTCTGCACGCGCGCCACCAAGGTGCCGTGAAGCGCCGTCAGCAGCCCGACGACCGCCACGACCGCGCGCGCGCCCGGCGCCTGGGCGAGCAGCGGATCGACGCGCAGCATCAGGTATGCGCCCGCATGCACCGATAGCGCACCGTAGAAGATGGCGCTCGAGGGCGTCGGCCCTTCCATGGCCCGCGGCAGCCAGTTGCCGACCGGAAAGAGCGCCGATTTGCCGCACGCGGCCGCGAACAGACAGAGCGCGATCAGCGCCGCGCCGGAGGTGGACGCGTGCTCGCTCGCCGGCCAACGCGCGCGCCCGAACAGCTCCGCGAAAGACGCCGTATGAGCGTAGTGATGGAGCAGCACCGCCCCGACCAACAGTCCGATGTCGCACACGCGGTAGACCGTAAAGGCGCGCAGCGCGTTGCGCACCGGGAAGGTGCGGTCGTCGAAGAAGCCGATCAGCAGCATCGACGTGATGCCGACCAGCTCCCAGCCCGCGATCAACAGGTCGAGGCTGCCCGCCATGACCAGCAGGAACATACCCGTCGCGAACAGGCTCAGGAGCAGATAAAAGCGCGCCTGGCCCGGCTCGCCGACCAGGTAGGTGCGCGAGAAGCGCCCGATCAAACCGCATAGCAAAGCCACGAGCAGCATCATGGGCACGCTCAGGCGGTCGACCCACAGACTCGCCTCGAAGCCGTAGTCTGGATTGCGAAACCAGCTGCCGAGCTCGATCGAGATGGGCCGATCATCATGCAAGAAGGAAGCGACCAGGATCAGCGTCGCGAGCACCGAGGCCGTGAAGGCCAGCGACACCATGCGGACCACGACGCCTTCGCGGGGAGGCCGCGCGACCAACATGGAGAGCCCGATGAACGCGAACGCGAGCGCGGGGAACGCGGGCGCGGCCAGGGCCACCAGGCTGAGAGGCGACGAGGTCGGCACGCGCGCACCAACCTTCCTATGCGGCGGCGCGTGCGCGCGGCACGCGGATGCGCGCTGGGGGAAGAAAACCGGATTGCCCGCGAAAGAACGCGTCCGATCGCTCGACCTCGGGAAGCGCGACCGGGTTCGGGGTGTACGGCTCGAAGCCGCGATCCGTGAAGACGTGGAGTGCGCCCGTGTCTGGGTCGGCCGCGACCAGCTGCACCCAGCGGTTGACCACGAGCTCGCGCAGCTCGGCCTGGCGCCCGACGATCTCGAGCAGCCGCGCCGGCGTCGCCTCGACGATCAGCAGAAGTCTGATCGCCTCGTGGATCTCGATCATCTGGCGCGGGAGGCCGGTGCGCAGGTCGCTCGCGTGTCCGCTCATGACGCCGATCAGACCCGTGATGTTGTGCGGCAGCTTCGAGCCTGCGCCGAGCCGCTCGTTGTCGACATGCGAAAAATAATACTCGAGGTTGATGCCGGCGCCGACCGGAGCCGCCGCGGCCAAGCTGCGTTCGAGGATCGCGCCATCGGGGTCGATGCTGGGATCATACGACAGCAAGAACGCGCGCCGATCCAAGAACAGGCCGCGCGTGAGCGCGCGCCGGCCGATCACGGCGAGCGCGTTGGTGGCGTGGCCGAACTCGGGACGCGGCTCGGCCAGGTGTTCCGCCCGCCCCTCCACGTGCGCGAGCGCCTCGGCCGGGCTCGCGTCGCGCGGCGCCGAAAACAGCCGGCGACAACGCTCCTGGGCGTTGCGCGCGCGCGCCTCGTCGATCACGCGCCGCGCCGCGGCGAGCGGCTCGCGCGCCGTTTGCGGGAGCTGATGCAGGTCGAACAGCTCGACGCCGTCGCTGCAGGTGTCGTGCTGGCCCCCCACGAACACGGTCTCCGCCGGGATGTCGATGCCGTGCTCGCGGAGCCCCGCGCGCACGATGGGGTCGTTGGCCATGTGCGCGAACACGCGCGCGTTCGGGCCGCCCGGACGCCCGCCGCATGCGCCACAGTCGTAGGCGGACTTGTGCGGGTTGTTGAGCGTGCTAGCGCCGTGGCCGAGCACGACGACCAGCCTGGCGAAGTTCTCGGTGAGGCCGATGTTCTCGAGCACCGTGGCGACGCGCGCCACGCGCTCGTCGACCTTGAAGCCGCGCGCGATGCCCGGATCGCCGGCCTCGTCGTGGTGGACCGTAAGCTCCGTGCGCGGCGACGGCAAGAGCAGCCCGACGGCCCAGCGCCGCAGGCGCCCGGCTGTGCGCGGCGACGCGATGCGCACGAACAGCGGCACAGCGGCCAAGAGCCCTAACGCGGCGTTCAAGAGCGCGCCGCGCCAGAGCGAGCGCGACCCGACCGACAGCTCGTGCGCGATGCGCGCCCCGAGCCGCCTGCGCCATGTGCGCTCGGCGAGCAGGCGCGCGTCGCTGTGACGGGCGCGCTCGTCGATGTGGTGGGTGGGCTTGATGACGACGGGTGCGAGCGTTACGTGGTGCGGCTCGTCGAGCGCGCGAAAGCGGATCGCCGCGCCGAAGAAGCCGGGCGCGCCGAAGGTCTGGCAGCGCGGATCGACCTCCTCGAGGTGTCTGCGGAACGACTCCTCGCGTTCGTCGAAACAGCAAATGAACTGCGCGCTCGGAGGCTGGGCCGGCGCCCGCGTTGCGAGGTCGACGCGGTGCGCCGCCAGGGCATCGAGCAGCTGGTCACGGAAGTGCAGCTCGAACGCCTCCTGAAAGACGCGACGCCGCCAGAGCTCGTCGAAGCTGTCCATCACCGACAAGATCGCGAGGGCGCCCTCCGGCGAGAGCGTGCGTGCCGCCGGCAGCGGGACCCCGGTGAGTTGCCAGAGCTGATAGAGCCGGTAGGCCGCGCCCAGCGACCCGTCGGCGGTTCGTTCCGGCTGTTCCGAGCGCGCGCGGGCGCGCCAGACCGCGCGCAGATCGCTCGCGGCGTGCTCGGCGATGTCGCGCAGCGCGGCGCGCTCGTAGGTCAAACGCACGGCCAAGAAGTCGAGCAACGAGGCGGGCGGCGCGCCGTCCGGGCGGTCGTCCGCGTGGCGCTCCAGCCGGCTGAACA
>CAZYWR010001054.1:0-6017 GCA_964651185.1 uncultured Polyangiales bacterium | reverse complement strand
CGGAAGCCGATCGATCTCGACAAGCTGCTCGATGTTGTGGCACGACACACGTGACCGCTCGTTTGCGCCGACGCGCCATAAACTAGCTCGCGCCGCGCTGATGCGCTCAAGATGCAGGCACCAGCCGGCCCGGCGAGCGCGACCCTCTTCGCGTGGTTCGGACTCGCGCGGGGGCGCGAGTTGGATGAAGGACGCGCGTGCCGGGGGGCGCGCGCGCGCGAAGGCGAGATGGGGGGACCTGTCGCGATGCGATCTCGAGATGATGCTGCAGCGAAATCCGCGTGCGCGCCGTCCCGCTACTTGATGGCCGGCCGGACGCGCATCCACTATCGGGTCGAGGGCCGTGGCCCGACCCTGCTGCTCTTGCACGGAGAGTTGTCTTCGCTCGCTGCCTGGGACGGCTGGATCCGAGAGCTCGCGTCGAGCTTCCGCATCATCCGCATCGACCTGCCGGGGTTCGGTCTGAGCGATCACCTCGCCAGCGACGACTACACCCCCGAGCACGCGCTCGAGCTGGTCGAGCGCGTGCGCGCCAACTTCCACCTCGATCGCTTTCACGTGGCCGGCCATTCGCTCGGCGGCTTCTTCGCCTGGTACTACGCCGCGCACCATCCGGACCGCGTCGATCGGCTCGTGCTGATCGACCCCATCGGCTACCCGCAAACGATGCCGGCCGCGGCGTCCGCGCTCGCCTATCCGCTGCTCGGGGAGATCGTGTGCTTGGGCGCCCCGCGCTTCTTGATCGAGCGCCTGTTGCAGACGGCCTACGGCGATCCGCGGTGCGTCGACGCCGCGCTGATCGAGCGCTCCTGCGCGCTCTTGTCGCAGAGGCGCAATCGCGTCGCGCTGATCCGAACCTTGCGGCGCCTGCGCGAGTATCGGAACAACTTCGAGCTGTGCCGGAGCATTGCGCTCGTGCGTGCACCCACCCTGCTCCTCTGGGGAGGACGCGATCGCTGGGTACCGCCCTCTTTACTCCAGCACTGGAGGCGCGATCTTCCCGCCGCGCAGGTCAAGATCTATCCGGCTCTCGGTCATCTCCCGATGGAAGAGCTACCGGAACGCACCGCCCGCGACGTCCATGCGTTCCTCTCGGAGGCCGCGCAGCCCGCGCTATCCGAGGAGACGAGCCCCGAGAACGTACGGCGCGAGCGCATCGCCCACGCACGCGGCGCCTGAGGCTTACTGCTTGCTCTACGGCCCGTCCCAGTTCCACGCGTACGCGTACGACAGAGACCAGGGACACCCTAGTCGTTCAGGGTCCGCCAGAAGTCTTCCGCGGTGCAGAGATGCGTCTCGACCGACCCGAACTGGACATTGTCTCCCGGACGGATCTCGACGCGCTCGCTGACCTGACGTCCGTTGACGAACGTATGATTGCTGCTGTTCGCGTCGCGCACGAAGACGTGCCCCTGATCGTCGAGCTCGAACGAGCCGTGGAATTTCGACACGCTGCGGTGGCGCAACACGATGTCGTGATTGCGAGCGCGCCCGACCGAGATGCTGCACAGGAACGCGGCCTCCGAGCGTTTGCGCAAGGGCAGCACGTGGCAGATCCCGGTCACCATATCGGGCGCGAGCCCCACCGGGCTCGCCCGATCGGCGAGCTTTTGCTGCAGCGTCTTCGACTCCGCCATGCGCTCCTTGACGCGCTTGGCGGCTTCGAGCGACTCGATCACCGAGGAGATGTTGCGCTGCACGGTACGGAAGCCGAGCCCGTCGCGGCCTTGCTGTCGCGGCTCCTGTGCCGCCAGTCCCACCGCGAGCTCCGAGTTCGGATCGTCGATGCGAATCAGCAACAGGTAGGGCGTTTCACATTCCGCGACGAATTCTTCGAGCGTCTGCTGCTTCGCACTCAGCACGATCTCGCGGGGCTTCCAAGTGGCTAGGGTCGCAGGACTCATCACGGGTCTCAACCGCTTGATCATCTCTCGACCTGGGAGCGTCGTCAACGACCCGCACGAGCCGGCGCAAGCGATTCGGCGCTGCGGCGGGCGCGGGCAGCGCGCCGCGCGCCCGCGCACTACACGCGCGCGTGTCCGCCGCGCGTAGCCCCGAGCCCGGGCTGCTCCGCCGAACGACTTCCTCGTACAGCTCCGTGTATTCCCGAGCCATGCGCAGGTGCGACCAACGCGCGCGCGCGCGCGCCCGACAACGCGCGCGGTCGATGTACGCGAGCTGACCGATGCGCTCTGCCAGCTCGGCTTCGTCGTGCACGAGAAAGCCGGTGACGCCGTCTTCGACCACCTCCGGCGCGCTGCCGCGCGCAAACGCGATCACGGGCGTGCCCACCAACATGGCCTCGATCATGACCAGGCCGAACGGCTCCTCCCACGCGAGGGGGAACAGGAGCGCGCGGGCGCCCTGGAGCAGCTCGATCTTGGCGTCGTGCGCGAGCTCTCCGCACGCCTCCACGCCGGGCCCGGAGAGCCGCGGGCGCACGTCGCGCTCGAAGTACGCGCGCGCGGGCTCGTGCGCCGCCCCGCCCAGCTTGAGCGGCACGCGCGCGCGGCGGGCCGCGTCGATCGCGATATGCGGCGCCTTCTCCGGCGCGAACCTGCCGAGGAAGGCGACGTACCCGCCCGCTCCCTCTCCCTGCGCATAGCGCTCGGGGTCGAGCCCGTGGTGGATCGTGCGCGCGAAGCGCAGCTCACGAAATAGGTGCGCCTGCCGCTGCGAGATCGCGACGTAGGAGATCTGCGGGTAGGACCGGTATCTCTCGACCGACGCCTCGTCTCGCATGTGATGGATGGTCAGCAGCGCCGGGATCGGTACGAGCGAAGAGTAAGGTAGTCCGGCCGCGTGGTGGAGATGAACGACCTCATGGGGACGGATCTCACTCGCGATGTCGCGCCACGCCATGCCTGCGTGGCGGAACTCGGCGGCAGGGTCTGGGGGCCATACAGGCCGCTCGAAAGTAGACCTCAGCGTGCCTTCCGTAGTGGAGTCTCCCGTAGCGTACACGGTGACATCGTGACCTAATGCGACCAGACCTTTGGCCAGCTCGGCGACCACGAGCTCCGTTCCGCCGTATGCGGCGGGGGGGGTCGCCAGGGCGCAGGTGGAAATGAGCGCGATCCGCATGGTGATGAGATTTCTGAGGCGCGCCCATCCCTGCGCGCACGCGCACGCGGTGCTTCGGCAGGTGCGTCGACCCCTGCTGGGGTAGGTAAGCGCCCGCCCTTGTGCCGCAAGATCCGCTCCATAGCGCTGGCGGTGCGCAGCCGTGCGGAATGGGGCGATCCTGCGCGCGTAGAGCTGCCCGCGTGCTCGGTCATCCAGGCGTCCGCCAGCAGCGGGCGCCGAGCGTGCGGACATTCGACGCGCAGGACCCCTCGAGTAGATCCAGCGCGAGGCAGTGATGGCCAACTGGTTCGTGGGGATTCCGATCGAAGCCGCTGGGTGGTTCGAAAACGTGGGCCCTGTGCCGCCGGGCATGCGCCGCTTCGCGCCCGGAGACCTGCACCTGACGCTCGCCTTCTTGGGCAGCGTCGGAGAAGCCGCCGCGCGCGCTGCGTTCGCCTATGCACATGCGATTCCGCTCGCCGCATGCGAGGTGGTGCTCGGCGCGGTCGTGCCGATGGGCAATCCGCGGCGCTTCAACGCGCTTTCGGCGCGCCTTGCCGAGGGCGAGGCGACGCTGGCTGACGCGATCACCGCCGTGCGCGACCAGGTGTGCGACGCGGCGGGAGCGCCCCGCGAACTGCGCCCTGCACTGCCACACCTGACGTTGGCGCGGCCCACACGCAAAGCGACGCGCGCGGAGCGCTCGGAGGCGCTGCGTTGGGCGCGCGCGCTCGATCTGGGCGCACCTCGCGTCCGCGTGAGCGGCGTGGCTCTCTACACGTGGGCGCCGGACCGACGTGAGCGTCTGTTCCAGATCGTCGACCGCTTCGCCCTCCCCGCCGCGGACGCCTAGCCGGCGCGCCGTTCAGTTCGCGCTGGCGGCCGTGTCGCTGAGCCGGGCCGGATCGTCTCCGATCTCGAGCACGCACTCGCCGAAGCAGGCCTCGAGCTCGCCGCGTTCGCTCGTGAGCTTCACGTCGAGCTTGCGCGCGCGGATGGTCGTGTCCCGGCGCACGGTGCCCGCGAGCTGTACTTCCTCGGCTTCGATCACGCCCGCCAGCGTTCCTTCGGAGCGCACGACCTCCGCTTTGATCTTCCCGACCACAGTGCCGGTCGCGCTCACCGTGACCGCGGGCGCTTCGATCTGACCGTCGATGGACCCGTGCACGACGACCCGGCAGCTCGCCTTCAACGCGCCGCTCAGCTCCGTGCCCTCTTCGATCCAAGTTTCCTTCTGCGTACGCTCCATCGCGCGCTCCGTTCAGCTGGCCTGGCCCGCGTCTTGGATGTTCAAGCGCAAGCGGCACCCCAACGAGAAGCCGAAGCGCGTGCCGTGGGGTGGCTGCTCGACGGTCGTCGCGAGCGCGCCGCGCGCGCTGACCACGAGCTGCCCCGGCCGCACCAAACCGACGCGGCCGGTCTCGAGGAAGCACCCATGGATCTCCACGTTGCCGCCTAGGATCTGACAGCGCTCGAGCACGCCAGTCTCGCCGATCACCAGCGTGGCATCACCGGCCAGGCGGATGGAGCAGGCCTCGAGCCGGCCGTCGACCCGGATCTCGGCGCCTTCGCCGAACTCGAGCTCGGCGTGCTTGAGCACGTCGCTCGCGCCGATGTAGCGGCGCGCGGGCGTGCTGGCTGGGTGCTCGCGCCGGCGCGGGCCGGCGAGCATGGCCTCGAGCGAGATCTGCTCGCTGCCGCTGCCGTCGCGGCTCGCGTCGAGCCATTCGGCGCGCAGTCCGTTGAGCTTGGCCACGCCGAGCTCGCAGCGATGGATTTTGGCGCCGGTGAGCGTACAGCCCTCGAGCTGGGCGCCTTGAAAGATCGCGCGCCGGAGGTCGCTCGCGCCCAGATCCACGGCGACCAGGCGCGCCTGCGAGAGATCGGCTTCCTGCAGCGAAGCGCCGATCAAGACGACCTTGGAGAGCCGCGCCCCGACCAAGATCGCCTCGTCGAAGCGCGCGCCGCTCAGGTCTGATTCCTCGAGCCGCGCGCCGCGCAAGATGGTGCGCGAGAGCACGGCGCCGCGCGCCTCACAGCCGCCGAGATACGCTTCGGCCAGATCGGCCTGGGCGAAGCTCGCGCCCACCAAGTTGGCGCCGCCCAGGTTCGCCGAGTCGAGCTGCGCGTAAGCCAGGTTGGCGCCGCTCAGGTTGGCGCCTTCGAGGTTCGCGCCCTCCAGGTTGGCGCGCCGCAAGTCGGCGCCCGCGAGATTGGCGCGCCGCAAGTTCGCCCCATCCAAGTCCGCCTTCGCCAGCACGGCCTTGCCGAGCTGCGCGCCTTCGAGGAAGGCCTCGCGCAATGAAGCGCCCGTAAGATCCGCGCCAGCGAGCTTCGCGGCTTCCAGGTTGGCGCCGTCGAGGTCGGCGCGGCGCAGGTTGCGGCCCGCGAGCGACGCCTGCGAGAGATTGGTGCCTTGAAGATCGGCGCGCTTGAGCCCCTGCGGGCTCGACGCCTTCTGCTCGATGTTCGCGCGCGTCAGCATCATCCCGCCTCCGGTCGCCCCTGGGGAGCGCTCTGGTTCGCCTCGAGATAGCCCTTCATTCGCGCGATACGGCCCTCCGTCGGCAGGCGCTCGAGCTCGGCCACCAGGTCGAGCTCGCCCAGCTGGGCCAGGAGCACGTTCAGATCGAGGCCGCGCGCTCGCCGCTCGCCGCGCGCGCGGCGCTTCTGCTCGCGATCTTCGCGCGCTTCGGCGGCCTGAAAGCGCTCGTGCGCGCGACCGAGCTGCTCGAGCAGCACCCGCAGCTTGCCCTTCACCTGCGCGTCGTGCGGTTGCAGCGGCCGCTCGGTGCGTTCGCGCCAGTAGCTCTGAAAGCGGGCGAGGACCCGCTCCGCGCCCTCGCGATCGAAGAATCCGAGCGCCAAGAGATCGTCGGGCGTGGCGCGACAGAACGCGGCCAGGGAAGACAGGCCCGCTCCGTACAGCTTGTCGATCGCCACCTTGTGGA
>CAZYWR010001053.1:0-2945 GCA_964651185.1 uncultured Polyangiales bacterium | reverse complement strand
CGAGGGGCGGAGTCGACCTGCAGGCTCCGTCAGGGGCGACACGAACCGGGAGCCAGGCTCATGAGTGGCCATAACAAATGGTCCAGCATCAAGCACCGCAAGGGTGCCCAAGACGCCAAGAAAGGCAAGATCTTCACCAAGCTGATCAAGGAGATCACGGTGGCGGCGCGCATGGGTGGAGGCGACGCGAGCGCCAACGCGCGCTTGCGGCGCGCGCTCGACGAGGCGCGGCTCAACAACATGCCCGCCGACAACGTGCACCGCGCGATCAAGAAGGGCACGGGCGAGCTCGAGGGCGTGACCTACGAGGAGCTCCTCTACGAGGGCGTCGGGCCCGGCGGGACGCTACTTCTGTGCGAGATCGTGACCGACAACCGCAACCGCACCGCGGCCGAGCTGCGTAAGCTCTTCGATAAACATAGCGGCCAGCTCGGCGCTTCGGGCTCGGCGGCGTGGGCGTTCGATGCCAAGGGCCTCATCAGCTTGCCCGAGAGCGCCGCCAGCGAAGAGCAGCTGTTCGAAGTGGCGGTCGGCGCCGGCGCCGAAGACGTGCAGAGCGACGGCGAGCGCTGGCTCCTGACGACACCCGTCGAGGCGCTCGACGCCGTACGCGACGCGCTCACCGGCGCGAAGCTCGAGATCTCGAGCAGCGAGCTCGGCAAGGTGCCGAAGACCCCGAAGACCATCGCCGGCCGCGATGCCGAGCTCAATGTCAACCTGGTCGAGGCGCTCGAGGACCACGACGACGTGCAGAAGGTGTACACGGATTTCGAGCTTTCGGACGAAGCGTTGCAGAATCTGCGTTCGTGAGACGCTTCGCCCGCCGCCCTGCACAGGCCCTCCCGAACCGGGGTCCAGACGCATCCCTGGGTTCCGCCGAGCCACCGCGGCGCGTGCTCGGAATCGATCCCGGCAGCATCCGCACGGGCTGGGGTGTCGTCGAACGTCAGGGCGCACGCGCGCGCGGCATCGGGGCGGGCGTGATCCGCGTCTCCGAGCGCGCGCCGCTCGCGGAGCGCCTATACGCCGTGCACCGCGGGGTAGCCGAGGTCCTCGCGGCGCATCGACCCGACGCGGTCGCGGTCGAAGACATCTTCTTCGCGCGCTACGCGCAGGCGGCGCTTTCGCTCGGCCACGCGCGCGGGGTCGCCATTTTGGCGGTCGCACAAGCCGGGCTGTCCGTCGCGGCATATCCGCCGGCCGTGGTGAAGCGAGCGGTGGTGGGCTCGGGGCGGGCGGAAAAGCAGCAAGTCGCACGGCTGATCGCGGCGATCTTGGAGCTCGACGAGCTACCCAGCGTCGACGCTACCGATGCCTTGGCGGTCGCGGTCACGCATTTGAACGCGGCGCGCTTCGCGCGCTGACCTTTCGGTGGGAACTGCTGCGCTCACGGGTCTTCACGCGCGCTCGCTCAGGCGCTCGCGCGGCGCACACCCTCGCGCAGGCGCGTGGCACGGGCCCTCCTGCATACCGCACCCTCGCTCCGCCCAGCAGACGTCACGCCAGCAGCGCGTCGACGAGCGCAGCGTCGACATAGTCGTGTGCACGGCCCTTGCCGATCGACACGCCCGGCGTGGCTTCGCCGTGGAAGTCGCTGCCGCCCGTGAGCTTGAGCTCGAGCTCGCGCGCCAGCCGGCGGATGCGGCGGCGTGCGCCCGGATCGTGCCCTGGGTGGACCTCTTCGACGCCATCGAGCCCCTGCGCTCGAAGTTCGCGTAGGAGCGCCTCGAACCCGCCGGGCCGCTGCACCGGCCGCGCCAGCGGGTGCGCCCAAACCGCGCGCCCACCCGCCGCGTGGATCCAGGCGATCGCCTCTGCGGGCGCAGGCACGGTCTTGCGCACGTTCGCCGGCGCGGAATCGCCGAGGTAGCGGCGGAACGCCTCGTCGCCGTCGCGCACATGCCCGAGCGCCACCAACGCGCGCGCGACGTGCGGGCGTCCGGGCGTGGCATCGCCTGCGGCTCGATAAACGTCCTCGACAGTGATCGCCACGCCGAGCTCGTTGAGCCGTCGCACCAGCGCGGGCAGGCGTCCGTGGCGCGCCGCTTTCTGTTGCGTGAGTCGTTCCGTGAGCTCTGGATGCTCGAAGTCGAAGCCGTAGCCGAGGATGTGGAGCTCGGTCTGGTCGAGACGCGTGGAGAGCTCGACGCCGTTGATCAGTTTGAGCCCCAGGCGCCGCGCGTGTTCGTGTGCGATCGGTAAGCCGTCGACGCTGTCGTGATCAGTGAGCGCGAACACGCGTACGTCGGCGTCGTGCACGCGCGCGACGAGCTCCGGGACGGGGTAGCTGCCGTCGGAGACCGTGCTGTGCATATGCAGATCGCAGCGCATCGGGGTGCCGTACGAGTGTGCGCCGGGCGGAGGCGGTTCGCCAACGAGAGTGCGAGAACGAGCGGGAGCGGGAACGCGGGCGCGAGCGCGCGGGGAGTGCGAGAGCGCGCGGGAGAGTGCGAGAGCGCACGGGAGAGTGTACAGGAGCGGGAGCGGCGAATGCGCGAGAGCGGAAGGGGCGAGTCACGTTACGCCTCTATCCCGTGTGTCTCGCCATGGTACGCGATGTCAGATCTTACGCAGACCGGATCGCGTGCTTCGAGCGCGACTTCGCAGGGCCGCTACGTCGGTCATGCACCGCAGTTCCGCTCAGCGCGAGACCTTGCCCGGCGGGATCACCGTCGGAATGCTGTGCGCGTCGCCGAACGAAATGTCGAGCGCGCGCGCCGTGGTGATGGCCCAGCTGTCGAGCGGGACCGTCTTCATCCGGCTCACGGCGTCCTCGAGCGGAACGCTCACGATGTTCGGCGGGTGGATCGCCATCATCACGCCGCGTTCGCCGGTGATCAGCGCCCGCACCGCCGCCGCGCCGAGGGCCAGCCCCAAATTGCGATCGGTGGAGCTCGGCGAGCCACCGCGCACGATGTGGCCGAGCACGGCGACGCGGGTCTCCT
>CAZYWR010001052.1:0-5714 GCA_964651185.1 uncultured Polyangiales bacterium | reverse complement strand
CGCGTCCATGTTGTAGGCCTCCTGCACGCGCAGCACGATCACGCGCGCGCCGCGCTCCAGCGTGCGCGCGAGCTCGGCAGAGAGCTCCTCGGCCGCGGCGAAGAACAGCTCGCCCTGCAGGTTGAGCAGCGTGACGGGACGCGGCGCGTGCGGCTCGCCCTCGCCACACTCGCGTAGGCTGCCGTCCGCGTTCTCTTCGAGCGCGCGCAGCTTGAAGCCCTCGGCGCGCCGCAGCGCGTAGTAGATCGAGATGGCGACGCCGATGAGCAGCGCGTTCTCGAGGTGCTCGGCCAAGAGCACGCCCGAAAACGTGGTGAGCAGCACGACGCGATCCCCGGCCGTCGTGCCGAACACGACCTTGAGCCGGACCACGTCGACCAGCTTGAGCCCGATGTGCACGAGCGTGCCGGCGAGCGCGGCGATCGGGATGCTGTTGGCCTGAGGCGCGAACAAGAGCACGAGCGCCATGACCATCACGCCCGAGAAGATGCACGACATGCGCGTGACCGCGCCCGACTCGAAGTTCACGGCCGTGCGGCTGAACGAACCCGACGAGGCGAAGCCGCCCACCAACGCCGCGCCCAAGTTGCAGAGTGCTTCGCCGAGCAGCTGGCGGCTGGCGTCGAAGGGATGGCCCGCACGCACGGCCAGGGTCTTGCCGATCGCGATGGCTTCGATCGCCCCCATGGCCGCAATGGCGAGCGCCGGCCCGATCAACGTGCGCAGACTCGCGAGCTCGAAGCTCGGCCACACCAGCGACGGCAGGTGGCGCACGAGCGGCTCGATGTCGCGCACGACCTTCACACGCTCGGCGCTGTCGGGCCGGTCGAGCCCGAGCGCCCACACGATCACGGTGGTGAGCACGACCGCGACGAACGGCGCCGGCAAACGCCGCCCGATGCGCGGCTCGAAGCGCTGCAAGACGCGGACGGTGGCAAACGTCAACAACGCGAGCGCCGCCGTGATCGGCCGGATCCCGTGCAGCGATCGCAGCAGGCGCGCGAGGTCGAACAGCGCGCAGCGCAGCGGGGTATAGCCCCAGAGGTCGGGCGCGATGGCCGCGCGCTCGATGCCGAGAAACGCGGGCAGCTGATTGATGACGATGTATACACCTGCGCCCGCCGTGAAGCCGGTGAGCACTGGCTCGCTGACGAAGCGCGTGAGCGTGCCGACGCGCAAGAGCCCGGCGAACAGCTGCACCAAGCCGGCCAGCAGGGTGAGCCAGACCACCGCCCGCACCGGATCGCCGTGCGCTTGGAAGAGCGCTGCGTTGGCCGCCAGCATCACGGAAAGCGCGTTGGTCGGCCCGTTGATCAGGAACTCCGAGCTGCCGAAGGCCGCCCCCAAAATCGACGCGACCGCGGCCGTCGCGATCCCCGAGGCGGGCGGGAAGCCCGCGATCAGCGCGTAGGCCATGGCCTGCGGCACGGCGAACAGCGCCGTCGTGAGGCCTGCGACCAGATCCGGGCGAAGCTGGGCCGGGCCGTAGCCCTGCAGAGTCCGCAGCACCGGAAACAAGCGCTCTGCCCACGGCTCGCTGGGGCGGTTGTCCCGGGTTCCGTTCCAGGGCGAGGGAAGGACAGGAGGGGCATCGCTGCGACTCGGGACGCGGTCGTGCATCGGCCACCGGGGATATCACGGCCGCCGGCCACGGCCAGAGGGCCGACGGGCTTGCGGTCGGGGCGACCGCCTGTGTAAAGGAGGCGGACGGCGAGCCCGCGCGCCGTGCGGGCGGCGAGTCGACGAGGAGCGGCGATGGTCGAGAACACGGACGAGCAAGAACGCGAACGGCTCAATACCGGCACCAAGCCGGTGGCCGAGCAGCACCGCTTCGACGAGCGCGCACTCGCCGCTTGGTTGGAAGAGCACGTGGGCGGGTACGCGGGTCCGCTCGAGGTGCGCCAGTTCAAGGGCGGCCAATCGAACCCCACGTACCAGTTGATCACGCCGCACAAGAAGTACGTCCTGCGCCGCAAGCCTCCGGGCAAACTGCTCGCGTCGGCGCACGCCGTCGACCGTGAGTACAAGGTGATCACCGCCCTCTATCCGACCGGCTTCCCCGTGGCGAAGAGCTATGGCCTGTGCAGCGACGAAAGCGTGATCGGCACGATGTTCTACGTGATGGACATGGTCGAGGGCAGAGTCCTCTGGGATCAGACCTTACCGCGATACACCCCGGCAGAGCGCCGCGCGATCTACCTGGCCAAGTTGAAGACGCTCGCCGATCTGCACAACAGCGATTATCAGGCGCTCGGGTTGGGCGATTACGGCAAGCCGGGCAACTACATGGCGCGCCAAGTGGATCGCTGGACCAAGCAGTACCGGGCCTCGGAGACCTCGCGCATCGAGGAGATGGAGCGCTTGATCGCCTGGCTGCCCGCGACGGTACCCGTGCAGGAACGGACGGCGATCGTGCACGGCGATTATCGCCTCGACAACATGGTGTTTCATGCCAGCGAGCCGCGCGTGGCCGCGGTGCTGGACTGGGAGCTCTCGACGCTGGGTGAGCCGCTCGCCGACTTTGCTTACCTGCTCATGAACTGGTTCCTCGGTTCTCTCTCTCGCATCGAGGACCTGCGCGCACACGGCGTCCCCGCGGTCGACGAGTACGCGGCCGAATACGCGCGCCTCACGGGGCGCAGCAGTCTGCCGGATCTGCGCTGGTTCTTGGCGTACTGCTCGTTCCGCTCGGCCGGCATCCTGCAAGGGATCGCCGGGCGCGTGCGCGACGGGACAGCCAGCAGCCCGCACGCAGCAGCGCTGGCGGCGCGCGTGCCGGCGCTCGCCAAGGCCGGCTGGGCGTTCGCCGAGCAAGCCAGCGCGCGCTGACGGTGGCGCCCGATCATCGCGTGATGTCGGCGAAGAGCGGCGCCGCGGCGAAATTCAGCGTGCGCTGACCGAAGCGCCCGATCGTCGCGTGAGCGCGCACGTGCGCGGCTCCGCGCGGGCGCGGCTGCCTACGCCTTGAGCCGATAGCCGGTCTTGAACATCCAGCGCACGATGCCGAGGCAGAGGGCGAGGAAGAGCAGCGTCATGCCTGCGCTGATCTCCACGCTCACGTCCGAGACGCCATAGAAGCTCCAGCGAAAGCCGCTCACCAAGTAGACGACCGGGTTGAACAGCGTGATCTTCTGCCAGAGCGGCGGGAGCATCTCGATCGAGTAGAAGCTCCCGCCCAGGAAGGTCAGGGGCGTGACGATCAGCATCGGGACGAGCTGGAGCTTCTCGAAGCCGTCTGCCCAGATGCCGATGATGAAGCCGAACAGACTGAAGGTGACCGACGTGAGCAGCAGAAAGCCCACCATCCAGAGCGGATGCGCGATCTGGAACGGTACGAACAGGCGCGCCGTCACGAGGATGACCGCGCCTAAAATGACCGACTTGGTCGCGGCTGCGCCCACGTAGCCGCTGACGATCTCGAGCGCGGAGATGGGCGCCGACAGCACCTCGTAAATCGTCCCGGAAAAGCGCGGCATGTAGATGCCGAACGAGGCGTTCGAGATGCTCTCGTTGAGCAGGGAGAGCATGGTCAGGCCCGGCACGATGAAGGCGCCGTAGCTGACCCCGTCGATCTCGGCCATGCGCTTGCCGATCGCCGAGCCGAATACCACGAAGTAAAGCGAGGTGGAGATCACCGGGGAGGCGATGCTCTGCAAGAGCGTGCGCCCGGTACGCGCGAGCTCGAAGCGGTAGATGGCGCGTACGGCGTGGAGGTTCATGGGCTCGACCTCAGCAGGCTGACGAAGATCTCCTCGAGCGAGCTCTCGCGCGTGTGCAGATCTTTGAAGTCGATGCCGACCTCGCTCAGCTTGCGCAGGAGCGCCGCGATCCCGGTGTGCTCGCGCTGCGCATCGAAGGTGTAGACGAGCTGGCGGCCGCCGCTCGCGAGCTCGAGCTGCTCCGCCGCGAGCGCGGCCGGCACCTGCTCGAGCGGCTGTCGGAGCTCGAGGATGAGCTGCTTTTTGCCGAGCTTACGCATCAGCGCGGTCTTCTCTTCGACCAAGACGATCTGCCCTTTGTCGATCACGCCCACGCGATCGGCCATCTGCTCGGCCTCTTCGATGTAGTGTGTGGTCAGAATGATGGTGACACCGGTGGCGCGCAGGCCCTGGACCATCTCCCACATGTCGCGGCGCAGCTCGACGTCGACCCCGGCCGTCGGTTCGTCGAGGAACAGGATCTGGGGCTCGTGCGAGAGCGCTTTGGCGATCAACACGCGCCGCTTCATGCCGCCAGACAGCGTCATGATCTTGCTGTCTCGCTTTTCCCAGAGCGAGAGCTCGCGCAATACCTTCTCGAGGTAGGCTGGATTGGGAGGTTTGCCGAACAGGCCGCGGCTGAAGCTGACGGTGCCCCAGACGCTCTCGAACATGTCGGTCGAGAGCTCCTGCGGGACGAGCCCGATCCGAGAGCGCGCGGCGCGATAGTCGTGCACGATGTCGTGACCGTCCGCCAGGACCGTACCGCTCGTGGGCCGCACGATCCCGCAGATGACGCCGATCAACGTGGTCTTCCCGGCGCCGTTCGGCCCGAGCAGCGCGAAGATCTCGCCGCGCCGGATCTCCAGGTCCACGTCCTTGAGCGCGGTGAAGCCGGAGGCGTAGGTCTTGGTGAGGTTCCTGACGGAGATGATTGGCGGCACCGGGCCCTCGCGGGCCGCGCAGCGTAGTGCTCGCTCGCGAGCTGTTCAATCCTGAATAGCCCGCGCGCGGGATGAGGCGATGCTCAGATCCCGCGCAGGCGGCCGGCGGCCGTGACCAGCAGGCCCGCACGCGCCGAACGGCCGCCGCACGCCCCGGACTGCTCGAGCAGACGCGCCAGCGCGCTCAGGCGATCCGCTTCCGGTGCGTACAGAGCGCGCAGGTCGGCCGGGGGAGGCGAGCCCGTGTTGACGTCGATCGCGAACCAATTGTCTTCGCTTACCGCGACGACATCGATGGCGCCGCGCAGCAGCGTGCTCGCTTCGAGCGAACCGATGACCGGGTAGGTCAGGTGAATCGCGTGCGCCGTGAGTCCGGCCTCCTCGAGCGCATCGACGGCGCGGTTGACGTCCGCCAGGGCGGCCGGAAGGTGCTCCTCGAGCCCGAGCTCTCGTGCAGCCTGACGCGTGGCGCCGTCCGGGTTCCCGGCGCGCTTCGTCAGCAGCAGCTCGAGCGCGCGCTGCACCGTGGACGCGAAGAGAGGGCCGAAGCGACCTTGCGCGCGTGCTTCGCCGCGCTCGCAGGCGGGCACGAGCTTGGGGCGCGCCGCGCGTGTCGCGGTCAGCCGCCATGCGCGCTCGAGCTCGTTCCGCAGCGGCGCAGGCTCGTGTTCGACGCTTTCTGTCTCCGAGCGACGCGCGGTGTGCGCGCGAGCTGCCGCGGCGGGCGCTCGCGCAGTGCGCGGCCCCAAGTCAGACAGCATGTGCAAGAGCGCGCCGGCGATCGTGTGCTCGCCGCGCGCGTGCACGCGCGGCACCACCAAGAGCTCGCGCGCGCGGGTCGCTGCCAACTGGGCGAGGCGCTCGCGGTGCGCGCGACGCGCTCTGGCGGTGTGCAACGCGCGTCCGCTCGCCTGATGGCGAAGTCCGGGCAGCCGGACTGCCCAGGAGCCCGCCGCGTCCACCGTGAAGGCTTCCTCCGCGGCGGCCGGCCGACCCCGCTCTTGCACGTCCCAGAGCGCGACGATCGGCCACTCGCGCCCGGCCGAAGCCGCCAACGTGATGACGTGCACGG
>CAZYWR010001051.1:0-4865 GCA_964651185.1 uncultured Polyangiales bacterium | reverse complement strand
TGCGCGAGCACGCGGAGGCCGGCACGAGCGCAGGCCGCGCGCCTTCGGTGAGCTGATGGCGGAGGTTCCGCATTTTCGGGTTGCCCACGCCAGCGCAGGCCGCCTTCGTCTACGCGCGGCGCAGCCAGTCGCGGAGGAGCTTTTGATGGAGCTCGGCCGGCGCGTGTCCGAGCATCAGGGCGTGCGCGAGGTGCGAGCCAGCGCACGTACCGGAAGCTTACTCTTGCTTCATGAGGGCGAGCTCGAACCGTTGCTCGGATTCGTGCGCGACCTCGGCTTGATCTCGCTCGCTCCGCTGTCCCCGCTCACGCCGATGGTGCGGCTCGAAGAGGCCCTGGCCGAGACCGAGCGCCGGCTCGCCAGCAAGACGCGCGGCCTCTTGTCTCTGGGCTCGCTGACGTTCGTCGCGATGGCGGGGAGCGGGCTTTGGCAGACGTTCCAGGGCCGCCTCCTGCCGGCAGGCATCACTTTGTTCGAGTACGCGCTCGATGCGATCCACCGCGAAGCCGAGCGTGAACGGGCGACCGCGAGCACGGCGCCAAAGCGCTAGTTTTCCGGGCGCAGGTGCGCTCGCGCGCGACGCAGGCATGCTTGCGCGAGAGCGTCGCCAACGTGCTTCATATCCGTTTCACAAACGTTGCTCGGGTGGGCGATCCTGTCCGTCGTGGCGTGTGAAGTGTTGAGCCTCCAGCACGGCGATCTGGTGCGCGCAGGGCAGATCCTGAGCAGCGAACGGGGCGTCGCGCGCGTGGTGGTGGATCCGATCCGGCGCCAGCTGGTGGTCGACTACGAACGTCAGCAAACGAGCGCGGGGCGCTTGCGCGCGCTCGCGCTCGGCAGCGCGCGCCGCCGCTCCTACGCGCCCCAATGGCTCGCCCTGGCGCCCCGCTTGGCGGCCATCCCGAGCTGGGTCGCGGCCGTCGTCTGAGCGGCGCGCAAACCCGCGACCGCAGGCCCAAGGCAGATCGCTCCGACCCGGAGGCCATGGGTGCGCGGCTCAACGCATACGCGTGCACGTTGAGGTCAGCCTGCGCGCAGCCGTTCGACGTGGTCGAGCCGCTCCCACGGCAGATCGAGATCCGTCCGGCCCACTTGGCCATAGGCGGCGAGGCGGCGGAAGAAGTGCGACTCGGTGCGCGCCGGCAGCGAGCGCAGATGAAAGCGGCGCACGATCGCGGCCGGACGGAGATCGAACGCGCGCTCGATGCGCGCCGCGAGCTCGGTCTCGCTCAGCTCGCTGGTGCCGAACGCGTTGACCAAGATGCTCACCGGCCGCGCCAGGCCGATCGCGTACGAGATCTGCACCTCGCAGCGGTCGGCCAGGCCCGCCGCAACCAAATTGCGCGCCACGTGGCGCGCGGCGTAGCTGCCGACGCGGTCGATGCGCGATGGGTCCTTCCCGCTCAGCGCCGCGGCGCCGTGCCGCGCGAAGTCGCCGTAGCCGTCGACCGCGGTCTTGCGGCCGGTGAGACCGGCGTGCAGCACCGGTCCGCCGGGCACGAGCGGACCTTCCGGATTGATCGCCACGCGCGTGCGCTCGTCCAGACGCAGCTCGAGACCCGCGAACACCGGATCGATGACGCGCTCGCGCAGTTCTTGCGCCAGCCGCGCAGGCGTCGGCGACTCGCGGCGCCGCTGGCAGGCGCTCAAGGTCAGCGCGTGCACGCGCGCCGGACGGTGCTCGTGATATTCGATCGCGACCTGGGTCTTACCATCCGGAGAGAGCTCGCTGTCTTCGCGCTGGATCGACGCGAGCCGGCGCGCGAGCTGATGCGCGACCACGATCGGCAGGGGCATACCTTCCTTGGTGTCGTCGCATGAAAAGCCGAACACCGTCGCTTGATCGCGCGCGCTGAACTGCTCGACGGCGTCGTCGTCGAGCTCCTCTTCGTTCACGCGCGGGTACATCTCGTCGGGCAGCTCGTGCAGGCTGGTCATCACCGTGCACGAACGCGGATCGAAGCCGTCCTCGGCGCGGTAGCCCACGTCGCGCAGCACCTCGCGCGCCAGGCTCGGCACGTCCACGGTCGCACGCGAGTGCGTTTTGGCCGAGACGAACAGGATGCCAGTCGAGATCGCGCACTCCGCGCTGACGCGCGCCTGCACGTCCTGGCGCAAGTGGCGATCGACGATCGCGTCGCTCACTTGATCGCAGAGCTTGTCCGGATGGGCCGCGGTGACCGACTCGCTGCTGATGACGAAGTCTGGTTGCATGGCGCTCACTCCGCGCCCGAAGGCGCCGGCTTCAAGATTTGTGTTTCGGGATCGAACTGTGCGGGTCGCCGCACATGCTTCGTAGCTTCGTTGAAGAGAAAGGGGGCGACCGAGCCGAGCGCGACCGTGCCCCACTCCCCCGCGCTCAAGGGCACGATACCGAGCAGACTCTGCAAGGACGGTACCAGACTCATGATGAGCTGGACGAGCGCGGTGCCACCCGTGGCGATCGGCAGCCAGCGATTGGTGGCGATGCGCTCGCGTTGGAAGATGCCGTGCGTCTCCGAGCGTACGGAAAAGGCGTGCAGGAGCTGCGCGTACATCAAAGTCGAAAAGGCGACGCTGCGCGCCCGCACGGCCCCGCCGCGACGCATGGTCGTCAGGTACGCGGCGAACACGCCGGCCGTAATGGCTGCCCCTTCGCTCGCGATGCGCAGCAGGTCCGAACGCGTGAACATGGGCCGATGTGGATCGCGCGGCGGGCGCGTGAGCACGTCGGCCTCGGGCGGCTGCGTCGCCAACGCGAGCTCCGGGAAGATGTCGGTCAGCAGGTTGATCCACAAGAGCTGAATGGGCGTGAGCGGCTCGCCGACCCCGCTCGCCACCGCGATGATCGTGAACATCAGCTCGGACGAGTTGGTGGCCAAGATGAAGTGCACCGCCTTGCGGATGTCGTCGTAGATCGTGCGGCCCTGCTCGAGCGCGAAGATCAGCGTGCTCAGGTCGTCCTCCTCGAGCACCACGTCTGCCAGCTCCCGCGCGGCCACCGAGCCGCCCGCGCCCATGGCGATGCCGATGTCCGCGGCGCGCAGCGCCGGACCGTCGTTGACGCCGTCGCCGGTCATCGCCACCACGAAGCCCGCCCGCTGTAAGGCGCGCACGATGTGCAGTTTGTGCGCGGGGCTCACGCGCGAGAACACGTCCGCGCGCGGCGCGAGCGATCCGAGCAGCTCTGGCGGGATCGCGTCGAGCCGCGTCGAATCGACGATCTCCAGGCGATCGCGCTCGCCGAGCCCGATCTGGCGGCCGACTGCGTGCGCGGTCGCGCTCTGGTCGCCGGTGATCATGATCGTCTTCACGCCGGCGTGGCGAAAGCGCGCGAGCACCTCGCGCACGCCTTCGCGCGGCGGATCCTCCATGCCGATGAGGCCTGCCCACACGAGCTGCTGGGGCAGCTCTTCACGCCCGAGCTCGCCCGCGTCTTCGCAGAGCGCAAACCCGAGCACGCGCAGCGCGCGCCCCGCCATGCGCTCGTTCTCGAGCTCGATCTGCGCGCGTTCGCCCTCTCCCAGCGGGCTTACCGCGCCACCGCGCTGCACGTGCGTGCAGAGCGCCAACACCTCCGAAGGCCGACCCTTGATCATGAAGGGGCGCGCGCCCTCTTTCTCGTGCACCGTGCTCATGTAGTTGCGCGCCTGCGCGCGCCGCTGCACGGAGCGGACCGGGCAGCGCTTGCGTAGCTCGAGCACGTCGACGCCCGCATCGAGCGCGACCTGCACGAGCGCGCTCTCCGTCGCCGAACCGCGCAGCACCGTGACCGCGCCCTCTTGTTCGAGCTGCACCTCGTTGCACAGCACCGCCACGCGCAAGAGACTTTCGATCTCCGGATTCATGGCGACCGTATCGCCTTGCGACGAGAACACGCCTTGCCGCACGTCGAGGCCACGTAAGCCCGCTTGGGCCGCGACGACGGTCATGCGGTTGACGGTCAATGTTCCCGTCTTGTCGAGACACAGCACTTGGGTGGCGCCCAAGGTCTCCACCGCGGCCAGCTGGCGCACGAGCACGCGCTCGTCGCGCATGCGCGAGAGGCCGAGCGCCAAGGTGGTCATCGCGACCGTGGGCAGCCCTTCCGGTACAGCGGCGACTCCGAGCGAGACCGCGGTGCGAATGAGCGGCAGCAGTTGTTGGCCGCGCAAGAGGCCGATGCCCAGCATGCCGAGGCACGCGGCGCCTGCGCCGTAGGCCAACTGCTTACCGAGGTGCTCGAGCTGGCGCTGCATCGGCGTGTCGCGCTGCTCCACGTGCCCGGCCAGCTCCTGGATATGGCCGAGCTCGGTGCGCGCGCCCGTCGCGACCACCAAGGCGCGGCCGCTGCCGCCCGTCACCAAAGTGCCGCGATAAACCATATTCGTGCGATCCGCGAGCGGCGTGCCCGGCTCGCCGAGCGGCAGGGGCGTCTTGGCCACCGGAATGCTCTCGCCCGTGAGCGACGACTCGTCGATCGTCAGATCGTACGCTTCGAGCACGCGCGCGTCTGCCGCGAGGAAGACGCCTGCATGGAACAGCAGCACGTCCCCGCGCACCACGTCTTCGACCGCGAGCTCGCACTCGGCGCCGTCGCGCAACACGGGCACGGTCTGTTGCGGCGCCTGCGTGAGCGCCGCGATCGTACGCTCGGCTCCGCTCTCCGTGATGTACCCGATCGTGGCGTTGATGCCGACGACCGCGAGGATGGCGGCGGCGTCGCCCACGGCCCCCGTGCCGGCGCTGACGAGCGAGGACGCGCCGAGCATGGCGACGGGCGTGCTCGCCAGCTGGTCGAGGAAGATGCGCAGCTCGCTGCGGCGGGGCACGGCGGCGATCGCATTGGGCCCATCCTGCGCGAGCCGCGCCGCGGCCTCTTCGCGACCGAGTCCGTCCGGCGCAGA
>CAZYWR010001050.1:0-2999 GCA_964651185.1 uncultured Polyangiales bacterium | reverse complement strand
CGCTCGCGCACGACAGCACGCGCACGACCGTGTCGCGCTCGCGCACGACTACGACTACGTGAACGAGAGTATCGCGCACGACAGCACGCGCACGACCGTGTCGCGCTCGCGCACGACTACGAGGACGAGTAAGAACACGTGAACGTGAACGTGGGCGAGAATGGGCGGAGGGGCGAGAGCACGAGGCCTCACTTCGTGCGCGAATCCGGCGCGCCTTGCGCGAGGATCTGGGGGCTGCGCTCGGAGTCGGGCGGGGACCAAGTCGCGAGATCGATCGGGCCCTGGGCGCCGCTGCGGATGTCTTTGAGCTCGGGGCCGTGCTCGCCCAGGAACAGCACGTAGGGGATGCCCTTGCGCTCGGCGTAACGGATCTGCTTGCCGAACTTGAGCGGGGCGTAGAACACCTCGCAGGCTAGGTTTCGATCGCGCAGCTGCTTGGCGGCCGCATAGCAGGCGCTGCGCTCCTCTTCGTTGTTCAGCGCCACCAGTACCACCGTCGGCGTGCCGCGCGACGCCTTGAGCGCGCCCTGCGCGAACATGTGGCCGAGGATGCGCGAGATCCCGATCGAGACGCCCACACCCGGCAGCTTGTGTTTTTCGTCGGAGGCGAGATTGTCGTAGCGGCCGCCGGAGCACACGGCGCCGAGCTGCGGATGCTCGCTGAAGACGCCCTCGTACACGGTTCCCGTGTAGTAATCGAGCCCGCGCGCGATGCGCAGATCGGCGTGGACCGCGCCGGCGGGGAGGCCGGCGAGCGCGCGTAGCACGAACGCGAGCTCTTCGAGCCCCTCATCGAGCAGCGGATGCGAGGCGCCCAGCGCGCGCACATCATCCACCACCGCCGGGCCCGAGCCCCGGATGCGCGCGAGCCGTAGGCACTGCTCGGCCTGCGCCGGCGTGAGGCCGTTTTCGCCCGTGAGCGCCTCGTGCACGCCGCGTTCGCCGATCTTGTCGAGCTTGTCCACGCTGCGCAGCACGTCGGCGATGCGCGTGAGTCCGAGTGCGCGGTAGAAGCCCTCGAGCACCTTGCGGTTGTTGATGCGCAGCTCGATGCGCGGGATGGGCAGGCTGCTTACGACCTCGAATAAGAGCAGCGCCATCTCCGCGTCGAAGTGGATCGACAGCTCGCCCTCGCCGATCACGTCGATGTCGGCCTGGTAAAACTCGCGGTAACGCCCCTGCTGCGGCCGCTCGCCGCGCCACACCTTCTGGATCTGGTAGCGCTTGAAGGGAAACGCCAAGAGGCCGCGGTGCTGCGTCACGTAGCGCGCGAACGGCACGGTCAGGTCGAAGTGCAGCCCCAGCTCGGCTTGCTCGCCCTCCTCGGCGTGTAGCCGGCGGAGCACGTAGATCTCCTTGTCGGTGGCGCCCTTCTTGAGCAGCACGTCGAGCGGCTCGACCGCGCGCGTCTCCAGCGGAGTGAAGCCGAACAACTCGAACTTGCGACGCACCAGGTCGATCAAACGCTGCTCGACCAGGCGCTGCTCGGGCGACCACTCCGGAAAGCCAGTCAGCGCGATCACTTTGGCCATGGCGGCGAAAGGTGGCACGCGCCGCGCACGGTTCAACCGCCGGGCGTGCGCGGTTCGGAAGCCGGCTGGAGCGAGCCCGCCGCGAACGAAGCGAACCTCGCGGGGGATGAGTGCCTGTGGGCTCAACCGGCGCGAGGGGTCCGAGCGACCCGACCGCACAATCGGCTTGGCTGGGCTTCGGCGGAAGGACGACGTGCCCGGTCAACCTCGACGAAACTCGTTCGACGCAGTCGTGCCGTACGACGTCCTGGGCGATGCGTCGCAGCCGGCGCCGACCGTGGATTCGGGCCTGACGTCCGCTGCTCGGGCCGGCGGCATGAGCCCGCGCCCTTCGCGCGTGCAGAGCACGCTCACCTTGGGTATGACCGTTTGCTTGGAGAGGGTGACCATGAGCCGCAACGGAGCCGCGAGCACGCTCGAGATCCAGGCGCTGCACGCCGCTTACCGCGCGGGCTCGCTCACGCCCGAGCAGCTGATCGGCGCGATCTACGCGCGCATCGAGCGCGAGCGGGAGCCCGCCGTCTGGATCACGCGCGTCGAGGAGCGGACCGCGCTCGAACGCGCGCGCGCGCTCGGCGCATATCGCGATGAGGCGAGGCTGCCGCTCTTCGGCGTGCCCTTCACCGTCAAAGACAACATCGACTTGGCCGGCGTGCCCACGACCGCGGGCTGCCCCGATTTCGCGTACGTGCCGAGCCGCTCCGCGCCGGCGGTGGAGCGGGTGCTCGAAGCAGGCGCCATCTGCCTCGGCAAGGTGAACCTCGATCAGTTCGCGACGGGCTTGGTGGGCACGCGCTCGCCGTACGGCGCATGTCGCAACGTGTTCGATCCGGCGTACCTAGCGGGCGGATCGAGCTCGGGTTCCGCCGTGTCCGTGGCAGCCCACTACGCGAGCTTCAGCCTCGCGACGGACACGGCGGGCTCGGGGCGGGTGCCGGCCGCGCTGAACAACGTGGTCGGCCTCAAGCCGTCGCGCGGGCTGTTCGACGCGCGCGGCATGGTGCCCGCGTGCGCGAGCCTCGATTGCCTCTCGGTGTTCGCGTGCTCGGTCGCCGACGCCGCGCTCGTGCGCAGCGTGATCCTCGGCCCGAGCCCGAGCGATCCGAGCGCGCGCAGCGCCGCATGGCCGCCTTACCCCAACGGCGTGCCACCTCTGCGCGTGGGCGTGCCCGAGCCGCTCGAGTTCCTCGGTGACGAGGAGGGCCCCCGGCTGTTCGAACGCACGCTCGCTCGACTGCGCGCGCTCGGCGCGGAGCTCGTGGCGATCGACTTCGCCCCGTTCCGCGAGCTCGGAGATCTGTTGTACGGGCCGTTCGTGGTCGAGCGCCTATTGGGGGTCGGTGGCTTCATCGAAGCGCATCCAGACGCCGTGCTGCCGGTCACGCGCGACATCATCTTGAGCGGGCGAGAAGTCAGCGGGCGCGACGCCTTCCGTGCCTGCGCGCGGCGCGACGCGCTGCGCGAGGC
>CAZYWR010001049.1:0-1582 GCA_964651185.1 uncultured Polyangiales bacterium | reverse complement strand
GAGCTGTTCGATCTCACGCTGAGCGAGGCGCAGGAGCTGGTGCGCGACACGATGCAGCGCTTCGCGCGCGAGCGGCTGCGGCCGAGCGCGCTCGCGGCCGATGAAAAAGGCGCCGCGCCGGCGGAGCTGCTCGAGGAAGCGCACGCGCTCGGGCTCAGCCAGCTGGCCGTGCCCGAGGCGCTCGGAGGCGCGGGGGAGCAGCGCTCGCCCGTCACCAACGTGTTGGTCGCCGAGGAGCTCGCGCGCGGCGACATGAGCCTCGCGCTGGCGGCGCTCGCGCCGCTGAGCGTGGTGCACGCCCTGGTCGATCACGGGACCGCGGAACAACAGGGCGCGCACCTGCCCGCGTTCGCGGGCGAGCACTTCTATCCGGCGGCGTTTGCCGTGCTGGAGCCGCAGCCGCTGTTCGATCCGGAGCGCCTCAGCACACGCGCGAAGCCTTTGGCCGGCGACTACGTGCTGAACGGCGAAAAGGCGCTCGTGCCCTTGGCCGCAGACGCGGAGCTCCTGCTCGTGCTCGCCGAGCTGGCAGGGAAGCCTCAGGCGTTTTTGGTGGAGCGCGGGACGCCGGGGCTTTCGGTGGAGCCCGAGCCCGCGATGGGCCTGCGCGCCGCGAAGCTCGGGCGCGTGCGGCTCGAGCGCGTGCGCGTGCCGGCCTCGGCCAAGCTGGGCGGCGAGCCGGGCATCGACGCCGAGCGCTTGATCGACCTCTCGCGCATCGCGTGGGGCGCGCTCGCGGTCGGCACGTGCGCCGCGATCCTCGATTACGTCAAGACGTACTGCGGCGAGCGCGTGGCGTTCGGCGAGCCGATCGCGCACCGGCAATCGGTGGCTTTTGCGATCGCGAACATCGCGCTCGAGCTCGATGGCATGCAGCTGATGGTCTACCGGGCGGCGAGCCGCGCCGAGCAGGGCAAGTCCTTCCGGCGCGAGGCCGCGCTCGCGCGCGTGCAGTACGCCGACAAAGCCGTGCAGATCGCGACCGACGGCGTGCAGCTGCTCGGCGGGCACGGCTTCATCAAGGAGCACCCGGTCGAGCTCTGGTATCGGCAGCTGCGCGCGCTCGGCGTGCTCGAAGGCGCGCTCCTGGTGTGAGGGCGACGCGCGCGGCGCGCGCGCGCAGACGGTGAGGCGCGATGATCAACCTCGAAATCCCGAAGAAGCTGAAGCCGCTGATCATGCAGGCGCACCAGGTCGGGGCGAACTTCTTCCGCCCGATCTCGCGCAAGTACGACAGCCTCGAGCACGAAGAGCCCAAGGAGCTCAGGTTGTTCGGCGCGATCATGCGCGGCGCGAGCGACGGCGGCATCGCGACCGGCTTGAGCGGCAAGGACGCGCGCGGCGGCGAAGCCAAGAACTCGGACAGGCCGCCCGAGGACGCGAATGCGCGCCCGTCGGTCGCGCCCGAGCAAATTAAGAACGGCACGCACATGGCCAATCTGTTGGGCATGGTCGAGCTGTGCTGGGGCGACGTCGGGCTCGCGCTGACCATCCCGCGCCAGGGCCTGGGCAACGCCGCGATCGCCGCGGTCGCCAACGACGAGCAGCTCGAGCGCCTCAAGGGCAAGTGGGCGGCGATGGC
>CAZYWR010001048.1:0-1707 GCA_964651185.1 uncultured Polyangiales bacterium | reverse complement strand
GGGCTCAGCATTACCCGCCACGAAGACAAGCTCGGCCTGCGCGCTTCCTCGACGGTTTCTCTCGCGTTCGACGGCTGTCGCGTGCCGGCCGAAAGCCTGCTCGGCGCGGAGAACGAGGGCTTCAAGGTGGCCATGATGGCGCTCGACGGCGGGCGCATCGGCATCGCCTCGCAGGCGCTCGGCATCGCCTCCGCCGCGCTCGAAGAGGCCGTCGCCTACGCGCGCGAGCGCAGGCAGTTCGGACGCGCGATCGGTGAATTCCAGGCGCTCCAGCACATGCTCGCAGACAGCCGCACGGAGCTCGAGGCAGCCCGCCTGCTGACTTTGCGCGCGGCTTGGCTGAAGGAAACGGGTCAGCCCTTTTCGTGCGAGGCGGCCATGGCGAAGCTCTTCGCCAGTGAGGCGGCCTTCCGTATCTGCGATCGCAACGTGCAGATCCATGGCGCCGCCGGTTACGTGCGCGACTTCGCGGCGGAGCGCCACCTGCGCGACGTGCGCGTCACGCGCATTTACGAGGGCACGAGCGAGATTCAGCGCAACGTCATCGCCCGGCATACCCTGCGCTGAGCGCGCCGCGGCGGCGGGAGCGTCCAGGCCATGTCGACGCGCTCCGCCTGCGGCAGGGATGTGCGACGGTCGAGCGTCGCGGTTGGCCGTGCGGAGTCAGCGCTGGCGATGCCGCGCGGCCTGCTCGAGCCCCGCCAGGTAGGGCGCGACTTCGGGGGTGCCCTCCGCGGGCGCCCAGGACGCGAAGTCCTTGTCGTCGGACGCGGTGTAAGGCCCGGTCTTCACTTCGTAGAGCAGCGTGTCAGGCGCGCAGACGAGAAAGCTGTGGTAGCAGCTCGGGTCGATGTCGATGCCGAAGGCGTCGCCACCCGCGGCGAGCCGCTGCGCCATGATCAGCGCGCCGTCCTCGTCGAAGGCCAAGAAATCGAGCGCGCCACGCAAGACCACGAAGGCCTCGCTCTTTTGCGAGCGCATGTGGCGGTGCGGCCGAACGTACGTGCCCGGCTGCACGGCGTTGAACATGCGATGCAAGAGCTCGCCGTGATGCTTGTGGAAGGGCAGGATCGCGCGCCGACGCTCGCTGGCGCGCGAAGCGCGCAGCACTTCGTCGGTCTGCGTTTGCGTCAGCACCACGATCGGTTCAGGCGGCGCCGCGAGCACGCGCGGACTGGACATGTACGCTCCTCCGTCGAACGAGCCTAGCGCGCGACCGCCGCGACAGCGCTCGCCTCGATCGCGCGCGCGATACGGGGTATCGTGACTTGCTTGCGCGGCGACTGCACCATGACCGACCCCTTTTCCATCGTAGTCATCACCGGCAGCCCCACCCGGCCCTCACGGACCTTGGGTCTCGCGCAGCTGGTCGAGCAGCGGCTGACGCGCGAAGCCTTCCGCGTACGCACGCTGCACGTCCGCGACCTGCCTGCCGAAGCGCTCCTCCACGCCGACACCGAACATCCCCAAATCAAAGAGGCCATCGAGCTCGTCACGAGCGCGGATGGTCTGGTCATCGCGAGCCCCGTCTACAAGGCAGCCTACACGGGGGTGCTCAAGGCCTTCTTCGACCTGCTCCCGCAGTTCGCCCTGCGCGGCAAGGTGGTGCTCCCCCTCCTGACCGGCGGCACGGTCGCGCACGTGCTGGCGCTCGATTACGCGATGCGGCCCATGCTGCAGTCGCTCGATCCGCGGCTCGTGGTCGGC
>CAZYWR010001047.1:0-2406 GCA_964651185.1 uncultured Polyangiales bacterium | reverse complement strand
GCGCGCCGAGCGCGCCCGCACCGCCCGTGACCAGCACCGTGCCGCGCGGCTTCCAAGCTCCGGCGCGCGCCGGACGGGCTGCCCGGACCAGCCGGCTCGCGAACAGCGCGCGACCGCGCACCGCGAGCTGGTCTTCTCCATCGAGGCAGAGTGCGCTCACGATGTTCGGGGCGCTCGCGTCCGGGAGCGCGTCGCGACTTACGTCGATGAGGCCGCCCCATCGCTGCGGGCGTTCGAGCGAGGCGACGCGGCCGAGGCCCCAAATCATCGCTTGCTCCGGCGCTCGCAGGGGATCGTCGGCGCCGATCGACACCGCCCCCTCCGTGACGATCCACAACGGCGCGCTGATCGCGGCCTCGTCCAGCGCTTGCAGCAAGTTGACGCTCGCCACGAGGCTGCCCGGCACACCCGGTAGATCCGCCTCGGGCCCGAGCCCGCACGCGAGCAGCGACAGCACGCCGCCGAACTGCGTCGCCGCCGACAACGGCTTGAGCTGCTCGCGCAGGCGCGCGCGCTCGAAGCCCGGCACGATGAGCTGCGTGACCTGCGCGCCCCGCTGCGCGAGCGTCCGGCTCAGCGCGTCGCACAGCGCGCGTGCGCCGGCTCCCGCGATCAGCAGCCATGGCCCCGCGCATAGGCGCTGCGGCGGGGCGCTCACGGGCCGCCACGCGACGCGATAACGCCAGGCGTCGATCGTGTCTCTCTCGCGCGCGCGACCACGCCACGCCGACAAGAGCGGCACGACGTCCGCCAGCGCCGCGCGCTGGCTCTCGCCGCTCGCGCCGAGGGTCGCGCTCAGCTGGTCGAGCTCCCCCTGGTCCACGGCTCTCCAGAAGGCCTCGTCGTGCGCGCGCGCCGCGTTCGGCGCAGGCGCCTTCGCGGCGAGCCAATAGCTCTCGCGCTGGAACGCGTACGTGGGCAGCGACACGACACGTCCGCCGAGCGGCGCGAAGAAGGCTCCCCAGTCGACCTGGTGCCCGCTCACGTGCAGCCCCCCGAGCGCGCGCCAGAGCGCGCGCGCCTCGTTACCGTCCTTACGCGCGAGCGGCCACGCCGACACGCTCGCGCCGCCGGCGGCGTCTGGCACCAGCGCCGACAGAGCGCCGCGCGCACCGAGCTCTAGATAGGCGCTGGCGCCGAGCGCGCGAAGGGACAGAAGACCCGGATAGAAGCGCACCGTCTGCCGCACCTGGCGAACCCAATAGCTGGGATCGCGGAACAGCTCGGGCCCGGCCAGCTCGCCGGTGACGGTCGACACGATCGGAAGCTCTGCGGACCTCAGCGCGAGCCCTCGGACCACGCCTTCGAACTCCGCCAGCATCGGCTCCATGCGCACGGAGTGAAAGGCGTGGCTCACGGTCAAGCGGCGCGCCTTGCGCCCTTGCGCCGTGAATTGCGCCTCGAGCTCGCGCAACGCGCCCTCGTCGCCGGACAACACCACGGCCTCCGGGCCGTTCACGGCGGCCATGGAAACGCGGTCGGCGCGCGGCGCGAGCCAAGGTAGGAGCTCCGCTTCCGATGCCGCGAATGACACCATGGCCCCGCCTGCGGGCAGCGCCTGCATCAGCCGCGCGCGCGCGCTCACCAAGGCACACGCATCGTCGAGCGACATGACGCCAGCGACGTGCGCCGCCGCGATCTCGCCTACCGAGTGGCCGAGCACATAGCTAGGCCGCACGCCCCAACTCTCGAGCAGGCGATACTGCGCCACCTCCAGCGCAAAGAGCGCCGGCTGCGTGTATTCGGTGGTGTCGAGCAGGGCGGCCTCTTCGCTGCCCTCGGGCGCGAACATCAAATCGCGCAGCGGGCGGCTGAGCCGACCTGCGAATGCGCTGCACACGGCGTCGAGCGCCCCACGAAAGACCGGGAAGCTGCGGTAGCTGCCGAGCCCCATCTGCGGCCATTGGCTACCCTGGCCCGCGAACAAGAACGCGAGCCCGTCGGCAGCGCCGGCCGTTCCGGTGACGATCTCGGGCGCAGGCTCGCCCGCCGCGAGGCGCGCGAGCGCGCCAGACAGCGCCGCGCGATCCTCGACCACCAATACGGCGCGCTGCTCGAAGGCGCTGCGGGTCATCGCCAGCGAATGCGCCACGTCGATCAGCGCGAGCTCGGGCTGTTCCAAGAGCTTCGTTTGCAGGCGCTCCGCTTGCGCACGCAGCGCTGCCTGGCTGCGCGCAGAGAGTAAGATCGGAAGCAGGGCCGGAACGACTTCGGCCCGCGCCGTCGGCGCCTCGCGCGCGGGCGGCTCTTCGAGGATCACGTGGGCGTTGGTGCCGCTCACGCCGAACGACGACACCGCCGCCCGCCGCGGCTTCCCATTCGCCTTCCAGGGAACGGACTCGCGCAACAGCGCCACGGCCCCCGAGGTCCAGTCCACGTGCGGCGTCGGCTCCTCCAGGTGCAAGC
>CAZYWR010001046.1:0-3243 GCA_964651185.1 uncultured Polyangiales bacterium | reverse complement strand
TTCGCCACGATCATTGCGTTCATGAACGCCAGCGCCGCCGAAGCGCCTCGGGTAGCCGCCGCCGCTGTCCATTGCGCAGCTGCCCAGGCGTATTGGGCCGCAGTCGCAATCTTGGAGACGACGGCCTGCCGCATCGTCGCGAGGGTCGCCGCATTCGTCACAGCCTTGAGTAAGGTGGTGACCAGCGTCACCCCTTTCGCGGCGAGCTCGTATCCCTCGAGCGCCGTCTTGGTGACCTTCACGGCGGCCGCGAACGTGTACCAGACGCCCAGGCCAATGCCGATGTCCTTCAGCCAGTTCTTGACGTCTTCGAGGTGATCGCTGATCCACTGCACCGTGTCCGCGATGCCTTGGGCGATCAGCTCCTTGTTCACATCGATCCATTTGGTCATCCCTTGGATCACTCCGCGGATCGCGCCGTCGTTCATGTCGAAGATCTTGATCTTCACACTGTCGATGGTGGACCCGAGCTGATCGAGGTCGCCAGCGACTGTATCGCGCAGCGCGCCCGCGAGCTTTGGCAGCGAGCCTTCCGAACCGACGTCGATCGTTTGGAAGAGCGACCGCAGATCGGCGTCAGTCTTGTCGAGCAAGACGCTGATGGCGGTATACGTACCGGCCTCGTTGCCGAAGATCTTTGACAGGATGTCGGTCTTCTGGCCTGTGCCCATACCGATCATCTTCTTCCGAAGTTCATCCAGGATCCCGATCATCGGCTTCGTGTTCCCGGCCGCATCCAAGGTCGCGATCTTGAGCTGCTTGAGTGCTTTTGCGCCAGCGGACACCGGGTCAGCGAGGCGTTTGTAGCCGGTGAGCAGTGCCGTCCCTGCGATCGTACCTTCGACGCCCGCGCCGGCCATTGACGCGGCCAGAGTCAGAAACTCGGACATCGATCCGCCCGCCGCTTTGACGCCTGCAGCGCCGACGCGAACGGTTTCATACAGGCCTTTCAGGTCGGCGCTCGTTGCGTTCGCGGCCATGGACATGCGATCGGTAACGAGCGCGAGATTTTTCGTGAGTTGGATCGGGTCCTTCACAGCCAGACCGAACGCGCCTAGCGACTTCACGGCCATCTCTGTGCCCTCGATCAGGTCGACCTCCGAGGCCGTTGCGAGATCGACGGCTCGCGGCAGCGCCGCGATCGCCTGCTCCACGGTGAAGCCGGCGGAGGCGAACGATTTCAGCGACCCTGCGGCCTGTGTGGCACTGAATTCTGTGCTTTCACCAGCTTTCTCGGCGGCGATGCGCAGCGCCTCGAACTGCTTCGTGCCGCGCGTGAAGTCCGGATCGAAGCGCGCGGCCGCACCGACCAGCGTCTTGTCGAACTCGGCGCCCACGTTGACGATATCTTTGATCCCGACGCTCGCCGCCGCGACAGCTGCACCAACGGCCAGACCAATGCCATTCAGCTTCTTGGTCACTCCGCTCGTCGCGCGTTCAACGTCGCGCACACCGCGAAGCGCCGTGCGATTGAAGCGATCGACGTTTGCAGCCAACCTCGCAAGCGGACGGGTGATCCGGTCCTGCATCTTGAAGACGGCTTCGATCGAAAATTTTCCCGCCAAAGTCAGCCCCCGTCCCCAGACCTTACACCGAAATGGTGTCGGCTCGATACTCCGTGCTCGAGCCTGTCCGACCACGCGAGCGCAGCGCATCCACAGGAATCAGACCGCGCTCGCAGAGGTCCGCTGCGATGACGTGCCGCGCGCGGCGCACGATGCTCTGCAACTCCCCGATGCTCAGGCCGTGGCGCTCGGCAAGCTCTTCATACGGCGTGACGCGCTCGAGCACGCCAGGCGTTCTCTCGAGCAGTAGACGGAAGCGCTCGCCTGCGCTGAGCGCGTGCTGGCCTGCGAACGCGCGCTCGAGTGCGAGCCGGACGTCGATCACGCTGTCTGCGCCGCGCGTCTGCGCGCTCTCTCGACGGACATCGGGGCGTCCGCCGCCGTCGCGGCCCTCGAGCCGCACCAGCACGCCAGCGAGGGGGCTCGTGAGGTCGCGCCCGTGCTGCTCGTGCTCGATCAGTGCGCGCAGCGCCGCGGTGACGCTCGGCCAGCGCGTGGGGCGGTCCTCACTCCGGACGGTCGGGCGGCTGGTCCACGGCGCGGCGAATGCGTAGCGCTCGGCGCGCTGCTCCCATTCGCAGATCTCGCACGCGCCACAGCGCCCGTCGCGCACGCAGCGCGCCCAGAGCTGAGGGGTAAGGATTGGAGGCGGCCCGGCGCTTGGCGTGAGTTCGGGGCGAAGACCGAGCTCGGCGTGTAGAGCTCGTAAGAGCTCGGTCTGATCGAGATGCTTCTCTCCCCGGCGTGGTGCTCCGCCCTGGATAACCCTGATACATGCTTTGCACGTTACGGAGGCAATATCGTTGGTCGTGAACGCGGACCCGGCAAACGAGAAGCCACAGGCACTCCACCGAAGTCCGCCGGACTCCGTAGTTGCATCCGCGTGGACTCGCGTGCTCTTACGTTTCGCCATGTGCCCCCCCCCTCAGCTACTCAGGTAGTAGACCGCCGCGGCCGGCCGAGAACGGGGGGTGCCCCGCTCGACCGGCCGGCCGCAGCGCGCGCTGTTCGCGGCGCCAGCTCGGGGGAAGCTGAGCCCGCCTGGCACCGTGCGCTCGCGACGTCGAGCGCGAGCCGGCCCAACCAGACCGGCGATCGAAGTCTGCGCTTGAGCAACGCGCGCGGGCAGGGACCTGAAGCTGCACGCGCGCACGCGTGCAACGACTGTCGCCCGGCAACCGAGGTGAGTGGTTGTGCTCGGAACATTCGATCATGTCGCTTCTCCGCTCGCAGAGACTTTCGCATCTTCGGCGGACATCACGGCCATGATTTCATCTTCGCTCAGCAAGCGACCGGCGGCGCGCGCGAAGATCGCGCGCGTCACCGGATGCGACACGTCGACACGGCCGTCGTCACCGATCGCCGGGTCCAGGAAACCGGGAGGGACGATCGCGTGCCCGTTGGCGTCGACGCGAAATCGACGTCCGGATAGATATTTGAGCGCCTTACGGTGGCACAGGTCGACCTCGCCGGTCGACAACAGGGCGCGCCGGATCTCGGAACGAGCGGCCTTCGTAATGGTCGCGTGCGACTCGCCGGCAAGGCGAGCGAAGTGCTCGATGGTGATCGGGTAGCTCATGATCTTTCCTTTCCCGGTTTGGTGCCTCCGCGGTTACCTCGAGAAGCTTCGGATAACGCCACCAGCGGTGGCCGCATACGCGACGCGACCGTTCCAGGA
>CAZYWR010001045.1:0-3133 GCA_964651185.1 uncultured Polyangiales bacterium | reverse complement strand
CCGCCCGTCTTGCCCAGGCCGGAGCCCAGACCGCGGCCGATGCGCCGCTTACCGCGCACCGCGCCGGCCGGCGGGCTGAGCCGCGACAGGATCGGGGGACGCTTGTCTTGCGCGTCAGCCATCGGTCTCCTCCACCGTCACGAGGTGAAGAACCTTCTTCACCATGCCCCGAAACGAGGGCGTGTTGTCGACTGTCACCGAGCTGTGCGGACCGCGCAGCCCGAGCCCCTTCAGCACCAAGCGCTGATTGGGGATGCGGCCTGCGCCGCTGCGAACCTGGGTGACCTTGAGCTTGGGCTTCATGGCCTGTGAACTCCTTGGGGGATGCGGACGCGCTCAGCCGGCGTGCCCGGCCAGGACCTGCTCGACCGAGACGCCGCGGCGCTGGGCCACGTCGTCCGCGCTCTCGAGTCGGCGCATCGCGTCGAGCGTCGCGTGCACGACATTGTGGGCATTGGTGGTGCCGAGGATCTTCGAGAGCACGTCGCGAATGCCCGCCGCCTCGACGACCGCGCGCACCGCGCCGCCCGCGATCACGCCCGTCCCAGGGCTCGCGGGCTTGAGGATCACGCGCGCCGAGCCGTGCCGGCCGACCACTTCGTGCGTGATCGTGCCGTTCACGAGCGGCACCTTGTGGAGCGCTTTGCGCGCTTGATCGTTGCCCTTGCGGATCGAGTCCGGCACCTCGTTCGCCTTGCCGAGACCGACGCCCACGTGACCATGGCCATCGCCGACCACGATCAGCGCGCTGAAGCCGAAGCGACGGCCGCCCTTGACGACCTTCGCGACGCGGTTGATGTGGACCACGCGCTCTTTCAGGTCCTCGAGCTGGTTCGCGTCAATGTATGCCATGGAGCTGTTCCTCTGAATCTGCTGGTCGAAGCGCGCGTGTTCGCGCGGCGGTGACGCCGGTGGCCGGCGCCCTCGCTAAAACTTGAGCCCGGCCTCGCGCGCGCCATCGGCCAGCGCCTTCACGCGGCCGTGATAAAGATAGCCGTTGCGATCGAACACGACCTGTTCGATGCCCTTTTCCTTGAGCGCCTTGGCGAGCGCGGCGCCGACGGCCTTGGCCTCGTCGGTCTTGTTGCCTTCGACCGCGCCCTTGACCCCGGTCGACAACGTCGAGACCGTCGCCACCGTGGTTCCCTGGCTGTCGTCGATGGCCTGCGCGTAGATGTGCTTCGCGCTGCGAAACACGCTCACGCGCGGACGCTCCCCGTTGCCGGAGACCTTCTTGCGGATGCGGCGCTTACGCCGCGAGCGGCCTTCTTCCTTCGCCAGCATGATCACTTACCCTTCGCGCCGGACTTGCCAGCCTTGCCGGCCTTCGTACGGATCTTCTCGCCCATGTAGCGCACGCCCTTGCCCTTATAAGGCTCCGGGGGACGGAACGAGCGGATACGCGCCGCGGTCTGCCCGAGCAGCTCCTTGTCGCAGGAGTCGAGGTGGATGCGCGGGCGCTTCACGCCGCCTTCATCGAGCGTTTCAACCCTCGCGTTGACGGTGTTCGGGAGCGTGTACTTCACCTGATGGCTCAGGCCGAGCGACAGCGTCATCTCGCGCCCCTTGATCTCCGCGCGGTAGCCGACGCCGAACAGATCGAGGGCCATGGCATAGCCGCTCGCCACGCCCTGCACCATGTTCGCTACGAGCGCCCGCGTGAGCCCCTGATACTTGGGCCCTTCGCCGGTGTCGTTCGACGTGATACCGACCACGATCGAATCTCCCGTCTTCTTCACGGCGACGAACGGCGGGAGCTTGCGCTCGAGGGTCCCCTTCGGGCCCTTGATCTTCACTTTGCCCTGGTCGGTGCTGAACTCGACGCCCTTGGGCACCGGCACCGGACGCTTCCCGACGCGCGACTGGCGCTCGTTCGTCGACGGCGTGGCTGCTGCTTGCGTCGTCATCACCACACCTCGCACAGAAGCTCGCCGCCGACGCGCTCTTGGCGGGCTTCCTTGTCGGTCATCACGCCGCGCGACGTGGACAGGATGGCGATGCCCAGGCCGTTCATGACCTTCGGCAGATCGTCGTGGCCCACGTAAAGGCGACGACCGGGGCGGCTGCGCCGGCGCAGACCGGCGATCGCGCCCTGATGGCCCTGGCCATACTTGAGCACGACCGTGAGCTTACCTGGCACGCCCTCTTCCACGCGCACGTCCGCCACGTAGCCCTCGCGCTTGAGGATCTCGGCCACGTGCAGCTTCAGCTGCGACAGCGGGAGCTCCGCGCGCTCGAGCCGCGCGAGCTGCGCGTTGCGAATGCGGGCGAGCATGTCTGAGATGGGATCGGAGTTCATGAACCTCTCCTACTTACGGAACGGCATGCCGAGCTCGGTGAGCAACGCCCGCCCCTGCTCGTCGTTCTTAGCGGTGGTGACGAACGACACGTTCATGCCGTGGATGCGGTCGACCTTGTCGTATTCGATCTCGGGAAACACGATCTGCTCGCGGATGCCGAGCGTGTAGTTGCCGCGGCCGTCGAACGCGCGCGGGCTCACGCCGCGGAAGTCGCGAACGCGCGGCAGGCCGAACGTGACCAGGCGATCGAAGAACTCCCACATGCGGTCGCGGCGCAGCGTGACCATCGCGCCGATCGCCTGGCCCTCGCGCAGCTTGAAGCTCGAGATCGACTTCTTGGCGCGCGTGACCACCGGCTTCTGGCCGGCGATCTGCCCGAGCTCCGCCAGGGCACCCTCGATGATCTTGCTGTTCTGGACCGCGCTGCCGAGGCCCATGTTGAGCACGATCTTCTCGAGGCGCGGGACCTCCATCGAGCTCTTGTACTGGAACTGCTTCTTGAGCGCCGGCACCACCGTGTCGGTGTAGCGCTGCTTCAGCCGCGGGATGTACTCAGCCATGTTCAAATCCTCGTGCGGAGCTCTCAGCCCGCAGCCTTCGCCTTGACGTCAGCGATCACGCTGCCGCTCTTCACCGCCACGCGGCTCTTGTTGCCCTGGGCGTCGATCTGAAAGCGCACGCGCGTGGCCTTCTCGGTCTTGGGATCGACCAGCGCCACGTTCGAGGCGTGGATCGGGCGGTCCTTCTCCACGATGCCGCCCTCGGGCATACGCGGCGTGGGCTTCATGTGCCGCTTCACGCGGTTGACGCCCTCGATCACCACCTGGTCGAAC
>CAZYWR010001044.1:0-6154 GCA_964651185.1 uncultured Polyangiales bacterium | reverse complement strand
CACGTTGCGCGGGCTGAGGTCGCGATGAAGGAGGCGGCGCGCGTGGACGAGCGCCAGCGCAGACGCCACGTCGCGCAGGACGCGACAGGCGTCGCGGAAAGGGAGGGGCGCGAGCTTCGTAAGATCCGCCCCCGAGAGCAGCTCCATCGTGTAGTAAGGCCCGTGCTCGTCGAAGCCGTAATCGTACACAGCGACGATGCGCGGGTGCGCGAGCCGCACGAGCGTGTTGTATTCGCGCTCGAATAGCGCGCTCAGCTGCCCGCCGTCTCCGCCGGGCGCGCGCTCCGTGAGTCGCTTGTAAGCGACCTCGCGCTCCGCGAGCGTGTCATAGGCGCGATAGATCACGCCCATGCCGCCGCTGGCGATGTGTCCTCGCAGCTCGTAGCGCGCGGCGACACGCCCCGGAAGTGGGCCGAGCGACACGCCGCTGCGCAGGCTGCTCACCTCGTCAATTCTTACCACGCGCTGCGGGCCGGGCGCGAGCGCCGTGAGGCTGAAGCGGGGTGCGTGCGGCATCGTGGCGCACGATTCGTGCGCCGCCCCTGCGCTTCCACGGTGGCCCTTCCTGCGCGCCGGTGCGCTCCCTGAGGGAGAGCTTTCGCCGCGAAGCGAGCGTCAGAACCAGCGCCGGCTCTTGAACCACATGAGGAGCCCGAGCGGCATGGTCACGCACGAGATGATCATGCCGTACATCATCATGTCGGAGCCGAACGGCAGGTGCTCGAAGTTCTGCCCGAAGAAGCCGGTGATGAAGGTGAGCGGCATGAACACGGCGCTCAGGATCGCGAGCGCCTTCATGATCTCGTTGGTGCGCTGGCTCTGCGCCGACAGGTAGGCCTCGAGCGCGTTGCCCAAGAGATCGCGGTTTCCTTCGATCGACTCCACGATGCGCGCCAGATGGTCGTAGACGTCACGAAAGTAGACTGCGGTGCGCTCGCTGACGCGCTCGTCGCCCCGCCGGGCGAGCAGCGCCATCACGTCGCGCTGCGGCGAGAGGATCTTGCGCATCAGCACGATCTGCGCCTTGAGCGCGAAGATCCGGCTCAAGGTGGTCTTTTCGGGGCGCGCCAGCACCTCGTCTTCGATGCGCTCGAGCTCGTCCGCCAGGCGATCGAGGATCGGGAAGTTGTCGTCGACGATGCGATCGGTGAGCAGGTAATAGAGGAAGTCGGTGCCCTTGCGCATCAGCCCTGGATCTCCGCCCACGCGCCGCCAGACCTGGTCGAGGCCGGCGATCGCGTTGTCGTGCACGGTCACCAGGTAGTTGCGGCTCAGGAAGCCGTGGAGCTCGTACCAGCGCAGCTCGCCGAGATCAGCGCTCGGGCACTCGAAGCCCTGCACCACGATGAACAGGTAGTCGCCGTACTCCTCGCACTTGGGCCGCTGATCGGCGTGCGCGCAGTCTTCGAGCGCGAGCGGATGGAAGCCAAAGCGCGTGCCGAGCAGGGCCAGGTCTTCGTCGGTCGGCCCCGTGAGGTCGATCCAGGCCAACGTGCCCGGCTCCGGAGGACCGATGATTTCGGGCGCTTCGCGCAGGCATACGGGCGCGCCGGCCCTGCTCTCCATGATCCGGAACATTCGCTCGTCCGACTATAGCTCAGCGCCCGAGTCTGCTGGCGCTCGGCACTCCGCCGCTTTTTACGATATTTGGCTGGCAGGTGCTGCCCCTGGCTCGCTCCTGGTACATGTCGGCGATCGGCGCGCAAGCGACGGGTCCACATGCGCAGCTGCACTCCGTGACTGCGATTGTGGGGCTGCCTCGACCGCTCAGCGGCCGAGCTTGCTGCGCGCTTCGTCGGGCGTGAGGGCGCGACCGATGTGCCCGTCGGGCTCGATCACGGCGGTCATCACCAGCCGCTCGCGCATGCCTTCGGTGACGTGCAGCCGCATGGAGGGATCCACCGCCGCCGCCTCGAAAGGCCCGCCGGGCGCAGAAGGTAGCGCCTTGAGCCCGCGCTCGGGCCCCATGATGAACACGGCCGTGTCGACGGCGTCGCCCCAGAGCGCGCTCTTCGCGATCAAAGTCACGGACAGGCTCTGGTCGCTCGGGAAGCCAGTTTTCGGATCGATGATGTGGTGATATTGGCGGCCTTGGTACGTGTAAGCGTGCTCGTAGTCGCCGCTGGTGGCGAGCGAGCCGTCTTCGATCTCGACGAAGGCGAAGTGGCGCGGCTCGCGCGGGTGCTGAATGCCGACGCGCCATGGGCGATCGCCGCGTCGCCCGTGGACCAGCACCTGACCACCCGCGTAGAGTAGATAGTTGGAGAAGCCGGCCGCGCGTAAGAGCTCGCCCGCGCGATCGAGCGCGTAGCCCTTGGCCACGCCGCCGAGCCCGATCTGCATGCCTCGGCGCTTCAAGAACAGCGTGCCGTGCGCCTCGTCGAGCACGATGTTGCGGTAGTTCCAGAGCGGGAGCAGCGCCTTCACTTGCGCCGGCGTAGGCGGCACGTGCGCTGAGTCGGCGCTGAAGTCCCACAGCCCGCGCAAAGCTGCCCAGGAGATGTCGTACGCGCCGCCGCTCCAGCGCGCGACCGCCAAGCTCGCCTGCACGCAGGTGATGAGCTCGGGGCCGACGTGCACGGGCGCGACGCCGGCTGCGCGGTTGACCTGCGAGATCTCGCTGTCCGGCTGCCATTCGCTGAGCAAAGTCTCGAGCCGCGCCACCTCGTCGAGCGCGCGCTCCGCGGCCGCGCGCGCCTCTGCCGCATCACCGCCAACCAACGTGAAGGACCAGATCGTCCCCATCAGCTTGCGCTCAGCGCGATGGAGCACGGGCTCCGCAGGCGGATGTCCGACGTCAGGCGCAGCGTCGCGCTCAGGCACGGCCCGCGCAGCGTCGATCGCGCGGGCATGCGCGGCGAGGCCTTGCGCGTTCGCCTCCGGCACCGGCGCGCGGTCGCACGAGGTCGAACTACCCAACGCGAGCGCGCACGCGACGCGCAAGACGCGCCCGATCTGCGAAGCCGGAGCTCGATGGGGGATCAGTCGAAGCGTTCGCCGAGGTTGCAGCATTGCTCCACGATGTGCAACAGATGGCTCACCTCGAAAGGCTTGCTCAAGAAGCCGACCGCGCCGAGACACACCGCCTCGGTGGGGAGATTGCCCGCGGCCGAGAGCAGCACGACCGGGATGGTCGAGAGGCGGCGATCCTTGAGCAGCTCGAGCCGCAGCTGCCACCCGTCCATCTCCGGCATCATCAAATCCAAGAGAACGAGCTTGGGGACCTCCGCGCCCCTCAGGTAGCGCAGCGCCGCGACGCCATCGCCCGCCGCGATCACTTCGTAGCCCGCGTCTGCCAGCACCGCGGTCAGGTCGGTGCGGATGTCGTCGTCGTCTTCGACCAACAGCAGTCGGTGCTTCATGCTCGCTCCGCATAGTGGGTGGGCAGCACCAAAGTAAACGTGCTGCCCAAGCTCGGCCGCGATTCGAGCTCGATGCGGCCTTGCAGCGCCGCGCTCATGGCCTTGGCCAAGGACAGCCCGAGCCCGACCCCCGGCGTATGCTTGCCGCGCGTCGGCTCGAGCTGCTCGAACGGATCGAAGATGCGCGCCTGCTCTTCGCTCGGGATACCGCGCCCCGTATCGCGCACGGCCACGCGATGCGTGCGCCCATCGCTCGCCGCGAGTACGTCGACCCCCCCGCGCTCGGTGAACTTGATCGCGTTCTGGATCAGGTTGACGAGGATCAAGCGAACGAGCGCCGAATCGCTGTGGAGCAGAGAAAGCCCCTGCCCGCGCAGCGATAGCTCGAGCCCCTTCTGCTCGGCCATCGGGCGCAGCTCTTCGCAGAGCTCGGCGAGCAGCGCGTGGATGTCGAACGCGCGCACCGCGACCTGGAGCCGGCCGCGTTCGATGCGCGAAAACTGCAGCACCGACTCGATGAGCTGGCCGAGCCTGCCCGCGGTCCGCGTCATGCGCTGCACGATCTCGCTTTGCTTGTCGCTCATGTGCTGCGCTTCGCGGCGGAGCCGCTCGAGCTGCAGCACGAGCGCAGCCATGGGCGTGCGCAGCTCGTGCGAGACCATGCCCAAGAACTCGTCCTTCGCGCTGACGGCGCGGCGCAGATCCGCCTCCATCGCCCTGCGATCGGTGATGTCGATGCAGGATCCGATGTAACCGGCGAACGCGCCGTCGTCCGTGTAGCGCGGCACCCCGCGATCGAGCAGCCAGCGGTACTCGCCGTCGACGCGGCGCAGGCGATACTCCATCTCGAACGGACGCCGCTCGTTGAACGCGTCTTGATAGCCGTCGAGCGTGCGCTCGAGCTCTTCCGGATGCACGCCCTCCGCCCAACCGATCCCCCACTCCTCTTCCACGGTGCGGCCGGTGAAGTCGAGCCAGCTCTGGTTGAAGAACGTGCACATCGAGTCCTCGCGCGACATCCACAGCAGCACCGGCGCCGCGTCCGCCATGATCTGAAAGCGCCGCTCGACTTCGCTCAGGCGACGCTCCACGTCGATCACCTGCTCGGCCGGCGCACGCGCGTTCCGTTCGCGCTCGAGCTCCTCTGCACTCATGTCTGCTCTCCCCACAGCGGGCCCAGCCACTCCTCGTGCGCAGCCAGGCTGGACTGGAGCGCCTCAGCACGCGCGCCGAAGCTCTCAGCCAGCGCGCCGATGGCGCGCGTCGCGCGCGGCTGCCACGTATCGATCCAGGCGCGCACGGCCGCGCGGGTGTCGCTGCGCGTGCACGCGAGGAGCGCGAGCGCGTGCGACCAGCGCTGTTGAAACGTCGCGTCGCACGTGAACGACTGCAAGATGGCGGCGAGCGTGCGGTCGTCCGCGTGCGCGCAGCGCGCGGCGAACTCGTGCGTCAGCAGTCGATCGAACAGCGGCTTGACGCACAAGTTGAGCGCCACGAACGCCTCGCCCCAATCGTAGCTCACGAGCAGCCGCTCGATCAGCTCGCGCAACGGCTGCCAAGCCGCGTGGCGCTCCCAGCGCTCTCGCGCGTCCCGCGCGAACTCCGGCGCGAGCTCTTGCAGCTGACGCGTGCGGCAGGCGAGCCAGTCGATGCGCCTGAGCTCGTCGCTCGCCTGAAACAGCGCCGCCACGGTGATGCGACCGCCCGGAGCCATCTGTCCGACGTAGCACGCGAGCATGTGCATGCCCTGAAGCGGATAGCGCAGCGGCCCCAGCGTCTCCGCCAGGTGCGCGCGCCAGGCGGCCGCGAGCTGGCGCGGATCGCCGCGCGCGGCGGCCTGTTCCACGAGGCGATCGAGCTCGAGCTCACGCGCTTTGGCGCGCGCGGTGTAATCGGCATACGTCGTGCGCTCCGGCTCTTGAAAGGCCTCCCAGTCGTCGCACCGAAACGGCGAGCCCTGCTGGTAACGGGCGTACCACGCGCACAGCGGCACGTTCACGGCGAAGCCGCGATCGACGTAGTAATGGAGCCGTACCGTGGCGATCTCGTAGTCGCTCGGCCGCTCGCTGCGCGGTCCGAAGGCGGAGTAAGTCGGGTACGGAGCCCGACCGTTCAGCGCTCGTGAAAGGCCCATGTCGCGCCCTCCCCGTCGATCGTCAAGAGCCCTTTGAACGACGGCATCAGCTGCTCGAGCTCGCCGGGCCAGCGGAAGGATCGGCCCGCGCGCTGCTCGATCGTCGCCCGCGTCACCGTGCAGCGACCCGGCACGAGCACGCGCAAGTAAGCGCCGCGATCGATCACCTTAGCGCCGGGATTCGCCGTCAAGATCGCCTCGAGCACGACCTCTCCGAGCGCATTCTTACGCAAGACCGGCCCCACCGAATCGTAGTCCTCGGCGCTCCGTTCAGGGGGCGCAGACATCGATGCGCTCCAGGGCTGTCAGGTTGGCTTGTTTGACGGTCAGCCGCGGATCGAGCGCTCGGCCTGCGTGCATCACGACGGGCTGCGCGAGGGGCGCGGCGCGCAGACGGGCCGAATGCTGCAGGCGCTCGGCCACCTCCGCGAGCGACGTATGCTCCTCGACCAAGAGCAGCACGCCGCACACATCCCCTTGCAGAAATCCATAGAGCGGAATCACGGGCGCGCTCCTTTCCCCGGCCGCGCGAGCCACGGGTAACGGCCGCCGCGCGCGTCTTTGCCCCAGGTCTCGTAGCGTAGGCCGAAGTACTCGCGCAGCAGCTCGACCAAGTTGGCGGGGGCCTCGCCCCCGAGCACACGTTTGACGAGGCCGC
>CAZYWR010001043.1:0-3412 GCA_964651185.1 uncultured Polyangiales bacterium | reverse complement strand
GGTGCACGCGGAGGTCACGGGCGAGCTCCCGCTGACCCCCATCCAGGCCCGCTTCTTCGAGCGCCATCCCTGGGGACCCGCGCATTACAACCAGTCGGTGTTGCTGCGCGTCGACACCCAAACGTCTGCGCTGCATGTTGAGGCGCTCGAGCAGGTGGTCGCGGCGTTGATCGCGCGCCACGACGCCCTGCGCTTGCGCTTCACGCAAGACGCCCAGGGGAGCTGGCGTGCGCGCGTCGTGGACGCGGCCTCCGCGCTTCTACACGCGAAGGTGGAGACGCTCGATCTACGCCAGCAGCCGGACGTCGAGGCGGCGCTGGCGCGCGAAGGTCAGCGCGTGCAGGAGAGCTTGAACCTGCAACACGGCCCGTTGCTGCGCGTGGCGCATTTCCAGCTTGCGCCCGGTGAAGCGCGCGTGCTCGTGGTGGTGCACCACCTCGCTGTGGACGGCGTTTCTTGGCGCATTCTCCTCGAGGAGATCGAGACCGCGTACGCGCAAGCCGAGCGCGGCGAGCCCATCGTGCTGCCCGCCATCAGCGCCCCGTGGAGCGCCTGGGCTGTCGCGCTCTCCCGCTACGCACGCGACGCGCGCGCGCCTGAACGCGCACGATACTGGGAACGCGCGCTCACGCAGCACACCCTGCAGACGCCGCGCTTCGGCGAAGGCGATCGCCGCGGCGACGCGAGCCGCGCCGTGCACTGGCGCCTATCGCGCCCGGACACCGAACGCCTGTCGCTCGCCGCGCCGCGCGCCTATCGCACGCGCGTAGACGAGGTCTTGCTGACCGCGATGGCCCACACGCTCGCGACCTCGTGCGCGCAACCCGGCATGCTGATCGATCTCGAGGGCCACGGCCGCGAAGACGTGATCGACCAGGACGACCTCGACATCAGCCGCACGCTCGGCTGGTTCACCACGCGCTACCCGGTGTACCTCGCGCGCGCGCCGCTCGAGCGCGATCCCGGACGCGCGCTGATCGCGGCGAAGGAGGCGTTGCGCGCGGTGCCCAACAAGGGCATCGACTACGGCCTCTCGCGCTACTGCGCCGCCCCGGACGTGCGCGCCCGCGTCCACGCGCTCCCGAGCGCGTGGGTCAGCTTCAACTACCTGGGCTCCTTCGACGAGGCGTTGTCTCCCACCGGGCGCTTCAGCTTCGCGGCCGAAGCCGCCGGGGAAGCGGTGACCGCCGACAGCGAGCAGGCCTATCCGCTCGAGCTCAACGGGATGATCGCGAACGGGGAGCTCTCGATGAGCTTCCGCTTCAGCCCGGGCGTGCTCGCGGAGGAGCAGGTGCGCGCGCTGGTGGCCTCTTTCGACGCGAACGTGCGCACGCTGCTCGAGCACACCGCGCGCGCCCTGCCGATCGCCACCGCCTCGGACTTTCCGCTCGCCAAGATCACGCAGCAGGAGCTCGACGCGCTCGGCTTGCCCCTCACGGGCGACAAGCCCGCCGTCCAGAACATCTATCCCGCGACGCCGATCCAGCAGGGCCTGATCTTCCAGAGCCTGCTGCAGCAAGATCGCGGTGCCTACATCAGCCAGCTCTGCATGACCTTGCGCGGCGCGCTCGACCTGGACGCGATGCGCGCGGCTTGGCAGCTCGCCGTGGAGCGCCACGACATCTTGCGCACGCACTTCGAGTGGCGCCACGGCGGCGAGGCGCTGCAGGTGGTGTCGCGCGAGCTCACGCTCCCCTTCGACGTCAGCGACTGGTCGGGCTGCGACGACTACGACGCGAAGCTCTGCGACTACCGCGCGCGCGACTTGGTGCGCGGCTTCGACCTGAGCCGCGCGCCGCTCTTGCGCTTGCACATGTTCAAGCGCCCGGACGGCGCCTACGACCTCTTGCGCACGAGCCACCACGCGCTCTCCGACGGCTGGAGCGCCGAGCAGCTGTGCGCCGAGATCCTGGAGTCGTACGCGGCCCTGCGGCTCGGGCAGGAGGTCGCGCTCCCGCCGCCTGCGTCGTACCGCGACTACATCGAGTGGCTCGCCGCCCGCCCGAACCCGCGCCCGTTCTGGGAGCGCGCGCTCGCGGCGCTCGACGACCCGGCCACGGTGCTCACGTCGTTGCGCGACGAGCCGCGCCGCGACCAGCGCGTCCCGCGCAGCTACGAGCCGCTCGCGCAGCAGCTCAGCCGCGACCTCAGCGCGCGCCTACGGATCTTCGCGCAAGCCCAGCAGATCACGCTCAACACGCTGGTGCAGGCCGCCTGGGCGATCGTGCTCGCGCGCACGTCCGATCGCGCGCAAGCGATCTTCGGCGCCACCGTGTCCGGCCGGCCGCCCGAGCTCCCCGACGCCGATCGCATCATCGGTCCCTTCCTCAACACGTTGCCGGTCTTGATCGAGCTGCGCGGCGACCAGCCGCTGTCGAGCTGGCTTCAGGACCTCTCGCGCGCGGCCTCCGAGCGCCGCGAGTACGAGTACACGCCGCTGCGCGACCTGCAGCAATGGGCGCGCGAAGCGGGCGCGCTGCCGGCGACGGTGGGCGGCGACGCGCTGTTCGACAGCTTGCTGGTGTTCGAGAATTACCCGACCGACGACGAGCTCCTCAGCCGCGACGTCGGCATCGTGATGGAGCAGTCGGACCTGATCGATCGCACGCACTACCCGCTGGCGCTCACGGTCGTACCGGAAGACGAAGCGATCAAGCTGGAGTGGGAGTGCGACGAGCTGCACGTATCGCGCGCGGCCGTGGAGCGCATGGCGCGTCACTACGTCCACGTGCTCGAGCAGCTCGCCGACGCCCCCGCGGACCGCCCGCTGGCGCAGATCGGGCTCGCGCCCGCGGCGCCGTTCGCCCCGCCCCGCCACGGCGCATTCCATTCGCTCCCCGCGCGCATCGCGCAGCGCGCCACGCACGCTGGCGATCAGATCGCCGTCGTCTGCGAGGGCGAGCGCATGAGCTATCGCGCGCTCGATCGGCTCGCTGGCTCGCTGGCGGCGGCGCTCCTCGAGCACGGCGTGCGCGATGAGGAGCGCGTCGGCGTGTGCGTGGGGCGCAGCGCGCGCATGCCGGCCGCGCTGCTCGGCGTGCTCTACGCCGGTGCCGCGTTCGTGCCGCTCGATCCCAGCTATCCGCGCGAGCGCCTGCAGGGGATGCGCGCGCGCTCGCGCATGCGCCTCGTGATCGCCGACGCGGCCAGCGCCGCCGCGCTCTCCGATCTGCTCGAAGGCTGCGTCGTGATCGAGCTCGAGCGCGTCGCGCCCGCGGCCTGCGCGCCGCGTCCGGTGCACCCGCAGCTGCTCGCCTACGTGATCTTCACGTCTGGTTCGACGGGCGAGCCCAAGGGCGTCGGCATCTCGCACGCCGCGCTCTCCGCGCATACCGACGACTACGTCGAGACGTACGGGCTCACGCGGCGCGACGTCTACTACCAGTTCTCCACGATCAACTTCGACGCCGCC
>CAZYWR010001042.1:0-4835 GCA_964651185.1 uncultured Polyangiales bacterium | reverse complement strand
GACCAGATCGTGAGCGCCACGGAAACAGACGAACTTCAAAGGACGCAGTTCTCGATCCCCGCGCTCGATTCCTGCCGCTGCACGGTAGCGAGCGTGGTCTTCCAAAATCAGCTCAACCCAGGCCGCTACCACTTTTCGCTCGATGGACGATTCGGCGAGGCGGTCGATCGCGTCATTTCTCCGTAACCCGACCTTCGGAGGGCAAGCCATGGATCGACGAGTAAACGCTGAAGCGAAAGCGATGAAGAAGACGTGGACGAACGAGCCGAGCCGGAGACGAGCGCTGTGTCCAGTCGCAGCCGCGGTCTTCGTCGCGACGTTCGGCCTCGCGGATCGGGCCAGCGCGCGCGACGACATCGTCGTGTTGCTCGCTTCGGACGGCGTCGCGGAGATGGTGTTGAACGACTTCGCGCTGGACAACACGATCACGCAGGGGGTGCTCTCGTTGCAAACCGACGACGCACATTGCGTCGCGCTCCCCGACGCGCCCTGCCATTACACGCTGAACGTGCTGCGCACCACGATCAGCAGCTTCAGGTTCAGCGATCAGGACGTGAACGATGCGGTTGCCGTCGTGAACGGTCCGATCGACGTGGAAGACCACGGCGAAGGATTGTTCATCCCCGCCGGCACGCCGGTGTTCGTCGCGATGACTTTGGACGGGGAGCGGCGCGGCGTCGAGAGTACGACCCCGACCGGCATCAACGTCATGCTCGACGTGGTCGATCAGCAGATCGCGATCACAGGCAACTTCGTCGGGAACCTCGATGATGTGAGCGTGGAGGCCACGCTGCTCGCCACCGGTCAGGCGCCGTTCGCAAACCTGCCGCCCGTGGCCAACGCCGGGCCGGATCAGACGGTCACCTGCGGCGCCAAGGCCCACCTCGACGGCTCGGCGAGCTCCGACCCGAACGGGAATCTGTACCTGCTGGCCTGGAGCGAAGGCGGCGTGAACCTCGGCTTCGGCCCGGTGCTGGACGTCGACTTGCCGGAAGGCGTCCACACGATCCTGCTCGAAGCGTTCGACACTTACGAGGGGAGAGGGACCGACACGGTCGTGGTCAACGTCGTGCACGACCATGTGCCTCCGACCTTCGCGAGCGTGCCGGCGGGGCGGACGGTGCAAGACTGCTCGCAACCCGACATCGGCACCGCGAACGCGACCGACAACTGCGGCGTGGTGAGCGTGGTGAGCGATGCGCCGGCGGTGTTCGGTCTCGGTACCACGACCGTCACCTGGACGGCGACGGACGCCGCCGGAAATGAGGCGACTGCGACGGAGCAGATCTTCGCGCAGCTGGGTGACGATCCTTCGTGCTGTCCCGCCGGCACGAACATCATCCTCGGGACGCAGCACGCCGACTGGCTCAATGGGACGAACGTCAGCGACTGCATCCTCGGTCTCGGCGGTCCAGACGTCATCCGAGGCGCTGGCGCGAAAGACTTCCTCTCGGGCGGCAACGACGCCGACAACCTCTCGGGCGGCGACGGCGACGACTACCTCGTTGGAGGTGCCGGCCCGGATCTGCTGAGCGGCGGCGACGGTCGCGACGAGATGTACGGCACCGACGGCGCCGACAATCTCCAAGGTGGATTCGGCGACGATTTCCTCGACGGCGGCAACGATGGAGACCTATGCGACGGCGACACCGGCGACGACGATCTCGTCGGCGGTGCAGGTCCCGACGTTTTGCTCGGAGGTATCGGCGATGACGACCTGAGCGGAGGTCCCGGCAACGACCGACTCGAGGACGTCCTCGGACACAACACGCTCGACGGCGGAGACGGCATCGATCTCTGCATCGCGCTGCCGTTCAGCACGGTCCAGGGCTGCCCCTGATGAGCTTCGCGGAAATCACCAACAACGATGGGGAATCGGTATGCCCAACATGAAGACGGTCGCGTGCCTCGCGATGGTGATCGGCGCAGCGCTCGGCGCCTCTGCATGCAGCGGAGACCCTCCGCCGACCTGCACCGGCTGCGGACCGACGACGAATCCGACGCCGTTCGATCCGGGTGATCTGCCGGGCTCGGCCGAATCTCTGGACGGAAGTCGTTGCGGTGCGTCCAAGTCTCAGCTGTTCGTGTTCAACGACATGCTGCTCGGCGCGCGCGTCGCCGACACCAGCACGTCGACCCTGACGTTCGCCGCCAACGACCCGTTCGTCATCTACTGGAGTGTCTGCAACGTGGGCGCGCCCGACTCGCCCGCGGTGGCGACGCCGCAGGGGCTCCAGGTGAGCGGACCCGGCGGCTTCGGACAGACCTTTTCGTATTCGATCCCGCTCTTGCACTCATGCGAGTGCGTCGTGCCCATTCCGCAGGTGCAATTCGCCTCGGGGCTGGCCACGCCCGGATCTTACACGGCAACCCTGGTGGGGATGTTCAACACGTCCGCCACGATCACCGTCACTCCCTAATGACCGTGGAGGCAACGATGCGTCGAGCGATATCATCTCTTGGAGCGAGCTGGTGCATTCCGCTCAGCCTCGTCGCCAGCTTCGGCTGCGCGCAGACCGAACCGGGCAGCGAGCAGATCGAAAGTGCGCGGCAAGGGCTCACGAACGCCGCAGCCATCGGAAGCACGAACGCCGACGTACCCAGCGCCGGAGCGAGCGCTGCTAGCGCGGCCGCCGTGAACGAGGGCGAGTCGTCGATCTGCGAGCAAGAACCGCCGCCGTCGGCGTCGAAGCCGAGCCACACACCTCCAGCGGAGATCCTGAAGGGCTACGTATTGCACAAGCCGCCCGCGTTGGCGGGCACGGGCGACGCGAGGCGTTCCGTGAACGAGTTCTTGAACTGGGCGGCGGGATCGCTCCCGGCCGAGCGCGAAGATGGCCGCAGCGTGATCGCGGCGGCGTCCGGCAACGACGACATCGCGCGCGCGTTGGTCGTCGCCGCCGAGCACGCGATCGCGACCGATCATAGTCGTGCGCTCGTCGCGCTTTCCGTGCTCGGCGAGCTGCGCAATCCCACCGCGATGGTCTACCTCGCGGGCTTGGTACGGCGGCCGCCGCCGCGCACCGGCACGGTGGTGAACGGCGAGATCGTGGAGGCGAGCGCGCTCGCGCAGCTGCAGGCCAAGGCCGTCCACGGGCTCGCGTACGCGCGCACACCGCAGACCGACCAGTTCGTGGTCGACGTGGCTGCCAAACACTCCCTCAAACACGTGCGCGCAGAGGCGATCCGGGCGCTCCTCTGGAACAACCCGAACGACGGCCGAAGGCTCTTGTCGCAAGCGATCCGCGACGAAGACCGCATTCTGCTCGACCGCGTGGAGCATGTGCTGCCCGACGATGAGCCGGGTTCGTTCAACAAGCGGCTCGAGAGCTTCGTCGCCAAGTATCCGCAGCTGCAGCCGCCGCCGCCGAAGCGCGCGCTCGCGTGCGCGAGCGGCGATCAGCCTCCCGCGTTCAGCGGGTCGAGCTCAGGTCCAGGAGTGGTGCCGTGAACGGGCGACGAACGCGAGCATGGAGGGAGGGGAACATGAAGCGTGTCATGGGATGGAACGCAGCGCTGATCTTTGCGCTCGGGTTGTTCGCACCGGCCAAGGGCAGCGCGGTCTGCAATCAGACCTCCGCGAGCACGGCAGACGGCGCGCTGTGGAGCATGCATGGCTGCTGGCAAGACTTCTTTCTGTGGCATTACCAGGCCTACGACACCCACGCGGACGACTGGGACGATCGCGGATACTTCGACGCGTGTAACCCGAATCTGGAGTATCCGAAGCATTGGAGCGCGGCCTACCTGCTCGTGTACGGCCTGGCCGACAACCCAGCTGGCTCGTTCCACGGCACGGAGGACTACCTCGAGCTGTCGCGGGCACGAGAGAGCGATCACTGGCACGACGGGTTCGATCACGAAGCGACCGACGACACCAGCATCTTCGGCAGCTGGGACGGATCGACGGTGAGGACGTCTTGCTCGCTCTATGACGCGACCAGCCCGAACGCGAATCCCGGCTCGCGCGGCGGCGACTTCGTGCACGAGGCGACGCACGCCTGGATGGACAAGCACGGCTACGACCCTTCACATTTGACCAATCCCCCGGGCGGCGCTTGCACGTTGAGCGGCGATGCTTGCGATTACTTCTATTTCCACGGCTTCGGGGCGTACAACTTCGGCGAGCTGTGGCAGGAAGACGGAACGGCAAAGCGCTTCCACTCTCCGAACCAATCGCAAGTCGAGTACCTATGCGACATCGCCGATTTCCCGCAATCCTGGGTGCCGATGTCCGTGCGCACCGCCGCCGCGTCGGACGCGAACACGCGCGCCGTCACCCGCTTCATCAACGGCCCCGGTTACACCTGTGGTAGCCCGCGGCCGTGGTAGACGGATGCTCCATGCGCAAACCTGGTCGCTCTGCGGCGCTGCGCTGAGCAGCCTTCTCGCGCTCGCGTGCTCGAAGAGCGGGCACGAGGGCGCGCACACGACGCCGGCGCAAGACGCGGCCGCGTCGCGTCTCGTCGCTAGCTGGCAGACGATGAGCGGCGAACGCGCGCCGCAGGTTGGGCCGCCCAGCGCCGGGGTTTGGACCGGTAGCCGCATGCTCGTCTGGGGCGGCACCGGCTGCACGCTCGAAGGCTTCTGCGCGGCGGGCGGCAGCTACGATCCAGCGCGCGATGTCTGGCAGCCCCTCTCCTCGGATGGAGCGCCCGCGGCGCGATCATCGCACACAGCGGTGTGGACGGACGGTCTGTTGGCAGTCTGGGGAGGTCAGGGCTGCGGCGACGCCGGATGCGGCGACGGTGGTCTGTACGACCCTGCGCAGGACCGCTGGAGCGCGATCACGAGCGCAGGTGCGCCGAGCGCACGCGCGCAGCACACGGCCGTCT
>CAZYWR010001041.1:0-1500 GCA_964651185.1 uncultured Polyangiales bacterium | reverse complement strand
GATGGCGTAGCGCGCGCTCGATCGCGTCGACCAGCGCTTCGGGGCGGCCGAATCGTTCGGCCGCTCTCACGAGCGCTTCGTAAGCGGATCCAAGCGCCGGTGCCGCGACGAGCGCGTCGGCGAGCAAGCTGAAGGCCTCGTCCGCGCCGTCGGGGCGTTCGACCTGGGCTTCGGCGGCGTGGACGAGCAGCTCGGCCCGCGCCGCACCTTCGCACAGCGCAGCGCGCTCGCGCGCCGCCTGCGCGAGCTCTGCGAACGCGCCCGCGGCGCTCAGCTGGTCGGGCAGCGACTCGAGCCAGCGCCCGTCGACGTCGAGCGCCTCGATGGCGAGCTCCGCGGCCAGATCGGGGAGACCGGCCAGCTCGGCGAACGAGCAGGCGGACTGGCGCAGGCGCTCGCGCGCGGCGAGGTCGCTCTGGCTGCGCGCGGCCTGCGCGAGCACGGCGATCGCACAGCGCGGGCGCCCCCCGCGCACCAGGTTTTTGGCGAGGTCGTTCCAAGTGCGCAGGTTGCTCGGCGCGAGCTCGGCCGCCCAGCCGAGCAGGGTACGGGCGCGCTCGGGCGCGCTCACGCGTAAGAGGTCGGCGGCGCGCCGCGCGTGCTCGACGGCGGCTTGGGTCTCTCGTTCGCGCAGCGCGCGCGCGAGCTCCTCGTGCAAACTCGCGTCGACCGGAGAGAGCTCCAGCGCCGCGCGCAGCGCGTCCAGCATCTCGCGCGGTCGCCCGGCGCGGCGCGCAGAGTCGGCAGCCGCGCGCAAGGCGCGTGCGCGCTCTTCTTCGGCTTCGAGCTGGTCCGCCCACGAGAGCGCGTAGGCGTAGGCGAGCTCGGGAGCGCCCGAGGCGGCGGTCAGGCTCGCGGCCGTGGAGAGCGCGCGCGGGTCGCTCGGATCGGCGGCTGCCGCTTCACGGGCGGCGCGCGTGGCTTCGGCGAGCGACCCGAGCTCGCGATCCCAGGCTTCGGCCAGGGCGAGCCAGGCTTCGGAGCGCACGCGCGGCGGCGCGTCGACCCGCGTGAGTTCGGCGACACGTTCTTCGTACGGCGCGATCGGGTCCACCAGCGGCGCACGCACCGGAGGCAGCCACGACGGCACCGGGGCGATGCCGAGCGGACCGGTCGGCGCGTGGCCGACGGGCGCGCGCGTGCGCGGCCCCGCGCGCATCCCTACCGGTGCGTGCACGCCCGAGCCGGCGGTACTCACGTCGAGCTGCGCGATGCCCGCGCTCACGAGCGCGGCGATGCGCGAGGGGGCGGCGGGGTGGCGGGGGAACAGCGTACCGGCCGAGATCGCGTGAGGGATGTCGCCCAGCTCGGCCCAGGCCGCCGCTTGTCGCTGCTCCGGCACGTCGCACCAGACGAAGCGCGCCCGGTGCATCTGGCCCACGACCTCCGCCAGGCCCAGCGCGGCGCGCCGCGCGAGGGCGTCGAGCACCATCTCGACGGTATCGAACGACGCTCCATGCCCCGGCGGGACCCCTGATTCACACGCGGGCAGCGCGCCGC
>CAZYWR010001040.1:0-5322 GCA_964651185.1 uncultured Polyangiales bacterium | reverse complement strand
GCGCGCGCGCAAGGCGCGGAGCGCACAGCGCGTGGAGCTGCTGCATGCTGCGCAAGGACGTGCAGAGCACGAACGCTCCACCCGCCAGCAGCTCGATCAACGCGACGATCTCGTCGGCGGCGCGCTCGGCGAACGCCGGATCGCGCGGATCCGGGAGATGGCGCGGCAAATAGAGGGCGGCCTGACGCGGATAGTCGAACGGAGAGGGGACGCTCAGCTCGTGCGCAGGTAACTCCAGACCGACCCGCTGCTTGAAGAACTCGAACCCGCCTCCGGCGCTCAGGGTCGCGCTCGTCAGGATCACGGCGCCGCCGCGCTCGAACAGGCGCTCGCGCAAGATCGGGCCCACTTCGACGGGGCTCGCCCCGATGGCGACGCGCGCGCCGCGAGCCTCGGTCCAGGCGATATGGCTGTCGCGGCCTTCGGCGATGATCGCGAGATCGTCGCGCACGCGCGCCGCGCGCTTCGCGAGCTGAGCGAGCGATTCGCTGAGATGAGCGCGCGCCCGGGCCTCCCCTGCGACCGCCTCGAGCGCGGCACCGAGGCGCATCAACGGCCCGCGCCGCCCGCCCTCGAGCGCCTCCGCCGGCAGGCTGCGCCGCCCTGCCTCGAGGGTGGGAGCGCGCGCGCCCGATCTCGACGCGCGCGCCTCTGCCCGCGCGCTGAACGTGCCCGGCAAACTCGCGAAGAACTCGCTCGCCGCGGCGATGGTCGCCGTGCCCAGGCTACGCAGCGCGTCGGCTTGGTCGAGCGCGCGCAGCGCGCGTTCGGCGTCCCGCACCAAGGCTTCGATGCGCGCCGTGCTGACGCGCACGCCGAAGAAGTCCGTGACGACCGCTTCGATCTGATGCGCTTCGTCGAAGATCACGGCGTCGTAATTGGGGATCGCGCCCGCGCCGTGCGGTCCGCGCAGCGCGAGATCGGCGAAGAACAGGTGGTGGTTGACCACCACGATCTGCGCGGCTTCCGCCTCGCGGCGCGCGCGCGTGACGAAGCAGGCTTCGTAATGCGGACAGCGCTGGCCGATGCGCGTATCGGAGCCGCTCTGGACCTCGGCCCAGATCGGCGCGTCTTCGGGCAGCGCGAGCTCGGAGCGCTCGCCGCTCTCGGTGGTCGCGCGAAACTCGCGCAGGAGCGTGAGCGCGCGCGTGCTGGTCGAGCTCTCGTCGGGCGCCGCGATGAACTCCGCGTAGCGCCGCAAGCACAGGTAATTGCCGAGCCCTTTCAGCATCGCTGCCGAAACCGGCACGCCGAGATGGCGCGCCAGAAACGGCAGATCTCGATGCACGAGCTGCTCTTGCAGGGTCTTCGTGCCCGTCGAGACCACCACCTTTTTGCCGGAGAGCAGCGCGGGCACCAGGTAGGCGAGCGTCTTGCCCGTCCCCGTTCCGGCTTCGACCAGCGCGATCGCGTCCTCCGCCAACGCGCGCTCGACGGCCTCGGCCATCGCGAGCTGCTCGGCGCGCTCCTCGTAGCCGGGGAGCGCGTTCGCCAGCGGCCCCTCCGCTCCCAGCACGTCCACCGCCCGCACCGCATCACGCATCGCCGTCGAGGTTATAGCGCCTCTGCGCGCGTCGCGGACGCAGACCTTCGTCCCTCGCACCCGGCGCAGCGCGCACCTGTCAATTGCACGTGCACGGCCCCCCGGCTGCGCGCATCAGGGCTTCGTGGTAGGTGCCTGGGCACGTGATTCCTCTGCGCGACATCAATCCGACGCGGCGCGTGCCCTACGTGACCTACGCGCTGATAGCCGTGAATATCGCGATGTTCGTGTATCAGTTCTTCGAGCTCACGCCGACGCAAAACGAGGAGTTCGTGCAGCGCCACGGCGTGATCCCCTACTATCTGCTGTCTGGCTACGGACCTGCGTTGAGCACGCCGTTTACCAGCATGTTCATGCACGGCGGGCTCGCGCATTTGATCTCCAACATGTGGTTCCTGCACGTGTTCGGCGACAACGTCGAAGACGCGCTCGGACGCCTGCGTTATGTGCTCTTCTACTTCTTCACCGGCGTCGCGGCGGTGGTCGTGCACGCCTCGGTGGATCCCCAGAGCCAACTGCCGCTGGTGGGCGCATCGGGCGCGATCTCGGGGGTGCTCGGCGCCTATCTCGTGCTGTTTCCGCGCACGCGCGTGGTGACGTTCGTACCGATCTTTTTCTTCTTCGAGCTGCCGGCGCTGGTGTTCATCCTGTTCTGGTTCGTGATGCAGGTGTTTTCGGGCTGCGGAACGCTCAGCTCCACCGAGACCGCGGGCATCGCATTTTTCGCCCACGTGGGCGGCTTCATCGCGGGCGTATCGTTCGTCGTGCTCGGCGGCCGGCCGCGGAGCAGCCCGGTCGCGTATCTCGGGCCACGTATCCCCACGCGCGATCTGCGCCGGCGCTGGTAAGTCTCACTCGCCGCCGAAGGGGTTGTCGGGCAACGGCTCGGGCGCTTGCGCGGGGGGTTCTGCAGGCTTGGGCTCGGGCGCAGGCTTCGCGGGCGGCTCGCCGGCGGGTTCGGCAGCGACCGGCGGCATGGGAGCGGAGGGCGGCGCGGGTGGTGCCTCCTCCCATTCTTCGCTCTTCGGCGCCTTGCGCGCTGCCACCACCTTCTTGGGCCGCTCTTTCGCAGTCGCCGCGACCGTGCTTTTCGCCGGCTCACGCGGCGCTCCGTGCGCATCGGCCGTTACCTCGTGCGAAGCCTCGGCGGGGGCGCCTTCGGCGGTCTCCTCGGACCGCAGCGCAAACGCCAGCGACGCGCGCATGGCCCCCTCCTGCTCGCTGAAAGCCGTCGGCGCGAGCCGGAGGTGGGCGGAATGGTAGCCGCTGAGCCGCGCGGTCGCGGCGAGCTCGCCGCCGGGCGCGGCCTCGAGCTTGAGGTCGACGGGCGCCGTCCCCTTGTGACCGCCGACGTTCACGCTCGCCCCGGCCGGCGTCGAGTCGACGTGCACGACGTACGGCAACGGCTTGAGCTTGAAGCGCAACGGCGCGCTCTTCTTGTTGGGCGTGAGCTCCTGCTGGACCTCGGCGTAGCCGGACGCGTGAGCGCGGATGCGGACGGGTACTCCGTCGGCGAGCGCGAGCGTGAGTGGCGTGGTGCCGCGGCGCTCCTCGCCCACGAACACCTCTGCACCGCGCGGCGTGCTCGCGACCTCGAGCGAAACGGTCGCAGCCGGCGCCGCGTTCGGCGCTGCGCTCGGCGCGGGCGGCTCGTGCTCGGCCTCGTCCTCGCCCGCCGAACGCGCCTGCGCGGCGGTGGGAGCGGGCTCGGGCGCGGGGGGTGTATCGTTCGCGGCCGGCTGCGCGGCCCCCGCCTTCGCCTCGGCCTCGTGATCCATCGGCTCGACCGGTAGCTCGCGTGGTCCGCCTCGCAGCGCCACGATCGCGGCGATCAGCAGCACGGCGGTGATCGCGAAAATGGGCGCGTAGCTGCGGCGCGGCAGGTCGGGTAACGGCGGAATCGAGGTGGTGGAGGTGGGCGGCTGATCCTCGGGACCGGCAGGCGGCTCGGTGTCGGGCTCGCGCAGCTGCGCAGGTTCGCGCAGCGCGGACAGTCCCGATTCGCTGGGCGCCGAGCGGATCGGCGTGAGATCGCTCGAGGAGCTCCCCTCGGCAGCGCGCCCCGCACGCGGCTCGAGCGACGGATCGATGATCATCGAGGGCAAGGAGCCTTCGCTGGGCTCCGCCTCGCGCTCGGCATCGCGGCGCTTGCGCTGTTCGGCTTGTTGCTCCGCGTCTCGCCGCCGCTGCGCTTCGATTTCCTCGCTGCGCCGGCGCGCCTGCTCCGCGCGCTCGCGGGCTTCTTCCGCTGCGCTCTCGTCGCTGCTCCCCGTCAACACGGCCGCGAGCGATTGGGTCGCCTGACGCACCGCCGTCCGGTCTTCGGGCGGCGGCAGCTCGGCGGGCGGCAAATTCGGGAAGAACGAACCACCTTCCAGCGGAGGCGGCTCGGAGCTGATCGGAGCCGCGTCGGTCGCCTGCTCGCGCCCGATCTCGTAGGTGCCCTCCTCGGGCGCGTGCGCATCGACGATCCGCTCCACCAGCACGCGGCTCTCATTGTCCATCTTGATGAATTTGATGCCCATGCCCGGCGGCTTGTCGGCCGCCGCGTCCTCTTCGATGCGGGTCCAGACAACCCGTCCCACGCCACGAATGAGCGCCGACTCGTCCTTCAGCTGAAACTGGAACTTGAGCAGCGTGCCGACTGGCATCGGCTGACTCGATTTGATGAAGATCCCGCCGCGCGAAACGTCCTTGCAATAGTGCTCGATGAACTCGTCCACGGTCGCGCTCTTGAAGCGGACCTTGAGCGAGACTGGGGCGCGCTTGTCTTTGCGCGTGTCGGCCATCCGTTGTTCCTCCGCCTATTTCGAGCCGTCACATGGTAGCGGATCCGCCGAAATCAAAGCCATCCTCAGGCGCGCACACCGCGATCTTGACGCGCAGCTCACCTTCGCCTCGGCGCTCGAGCAAGACCTCCGGCACATGCGGGGATCGAGGCTCCAGGCCCTCTTCACCTACCAGCACGCCCGAGAGCTCGCCCTCGGCACGCGCGCTTACGACCGCGCACCGTACGCCAAAACCGCACCTCCACGCAGCAGCGATCGCGTTGCCTAGCCAGCTGCCACCGTGTTCCCATAGACCTTCAGGACCCCGCAACGGCCGCACGCTCCGGGCACGAACCGGCCCCGCGCCCGCCATGGCGGCCAGCGCCAATAAGTCGCCGAGCTGCGACGCGAGCTCGCTCACTTCGCGAGTCCACGCGCTGCAGGCGTAGGCCCCTTCGCGCACGAGCGCAGGCCAGCCCGGGGCGGCCAGCTTCGGCGCGCCCCCCGCGCAAGCCAGCACGGACGCGTAGCGCGGCGCGAGCGCGGGGGCGACCTCGAGCAGCGGCGCGAGCGCGAACGCACGTCGCTCGAGCTCCGGGTGCGGCACCACCAGCCCCTCGCGCTCTACCGGCCCTTCGCTCCAGTGGAGCAGGTCGAGATCGAGCGTGCGCGGTCCCCAGCGCTCGCGCCGTTCGCGCCCGAGCAGCGCCTCGACGCGCTGCGACGCCGCAAAGAGCTCACCGACATCGCCCTCCCACTGGACCCTCAGCGCGGCGTTGAGATAGGCCGGCTGCGGCGGGCCGAGCGCAGGGCTCTCGTACAAGCGCGAACGCGCGAGCACGCGGCACCGCGGCAGATCGGCGAACAGGAGCGCAGCTGCGCGGAAGGCCGCGCGCCGTGCCCCGAGGTTCGCCCCGAGCCCCAGAACAGCCTCCGCATGCCGCTGGCGTGCGCCGGCGCCTGCTTCATTATCCGGATCCGGCTCGCCCGCGCCCGCGCGTGCTTCGACAC
>CAZYWR010001039.1:0-4049 GCA_964651185.1 uncultured Polyangiales bacterium | reverse complement strand
TGACCAGCACCGGCCAGGAATCCGAGCTCGCGCGCCCGCGCTTCGCCAATTTCGCGTACGCGCCGCATTACTACGATCCGTGGGTGGCGCTCGCGCACATGTGGCTCGGCCGCTCGCTGGAGGGGCCGGTCGAGGCGATGTCCGCGCGCGCGCAGGCCTGGGGCGTGCCGCTGTTCGTGGGCGAGCTCGGCGCGCCCGCCGAGACCACGCGCGGCGCGCCTTACATGGACGCATTTTACGACGCGCTCGATCGCCGCTTCGCGTCCGCAGCCCAGTGGAGCTTGGTCGCGCACTGGAGCGAGCAGCGCAAGGACGGCTGGAACGTCGAGGACTTTTCGATCGTCGACGGCTCCTTCAAGCTGCGTCCGAACTACCGCGTACGGCCGTATCCCGCGCGCATCCCCGGCGAGCCGCAGCGCTTCGAGGCGCGCAGAGCATCCGGGGTCGAGGTCGCGCTCGCGTGGAGGCACGACCCGAGCTTGGGGGAGCTGCGCGTGTTCGCGCCGCGCGGGCTGTTCGGCGGTTCGCTGCAGGTCGAAGCGAGCGGCGACCTGCGCTGTCAGCTCGAGCCGGGCGCTCTGTACGTCCGTTGCACGTCGGCCGAGCGCGGCGCGCGCAGCCTGCGGCTCACGCCCTGTCGCGCCGCGCAGAGCTGCCTGCGCGAGGGCGTGTGGTCGCGCGCGGGCGCGCTATCCGCGCCGGATACGTCGCCTCGGGCGGAGGGCACGAGCGGGGCACGCGGCTGCCAAGCCCATGCGGCTTCACCCGACCGGACCGTGAGGCTCTTGCCCTTCGCTCTGCTTGCGCTCGCGCGCGCCCGGCGTAGGCGGCGCGTGAGGATGCGCGCGCGACAGCAGACGCCGAGGGCGGCGTTGAACATCGGGCGGGCGGATCCTATGACCGATGACGGCGCGCGATGATGCTTCGCGCGCAGGCGTATGAGCGATCTGCTTCGCGAGCTTCCCGTTCTCGTGCTCGATGGCCAAGCCGGCGGGGCCACGCCTGCGTACGGCGATCTGATCGAGCTCGGCTGGGCCGCGTGCACGGAGGCAGGGCTGCTCGCGCCCGTGCAGAGCCATTGGATCGTGCCGCGCACGAACCGGCCCATCTCGCGCGCGGTGCGCGAGCTGACGGGCTGGACAGAGGCCTGCGTCGCGGGAGCGCTCCCGGAGCACGAAGCTTGGGCCACGCTGCGTGAGCAGGCGGCGCGCATCGCGACGTCGATCTCGGTCGCGCCGACGGTCATCCACTTCGCGCGCTTCGAGCTGCCGTTCTTGCGCGACTTGCACGCGCGCTTGGAGGGGGCGGGCGAGTTTCCGCTCGAAGTGGTCTGCGTGCACGCGATCGCGGTGCGGCTGTTCCCCGAGCTTCCGCGCCGCAACATTCGCGCGCTCGCTGGATACCTGGGTCACTCGCCCGAGCTCGTACGGCGTAGCGCGGGGCACGTCGAAGCCACCGCGTTCATCTGGCGCGCGCTGGTGCCGCTGCTCGAGCGAGAATCGGTGTACACGTGGAGCGAGCTCCGCGCGTGGCTCGCGCGAACCCCGCGAGGCCCGCGCGCGCGCCGGCGCACCTTTCCGTTCGCGCGCGAGCAGCGGCGCGCCCTGCCCGATCGTCCTGGCGTGTACCGCTTCTTGCGCCGCAACGGAGACGTGATCTACGTGGGCAAGGCGGCCAGCTTGCGCAAGCGCGTGGCCAGCCACTTCGTCACGGGCGCGCGCGCGAGCGAGCGCGGACTCGAGCTGCTCAGCCAAGTGCACGACGTGCACGTCAGCGAGACCGCGAGCGTGCTCGAGGCGGCGCTGCTCGAGGCGGACGAGATCAAGCGCCTCGATCCGCCCTACAACGTGCAGCTCCGGAGCGGCGAACGCAGCGCCTGGTTCGCGTCGCGCGATTTACGTGACGCTGTATCGGTGCCGGACGACGCGCATCGCGTCGGGCCGCTCCCGTCGCAGCGCGCGCTCGGATCGTTCGCCGCGTTGATCGCGCTCGCGCAGGGCGCGGAGCCGTCGCCCGGGTTGCGCGCGGCGGCGCTGGCGGTGCCGGTCGCTTATCTGCCGGAGCCGTCGCTGTTTTGGGAGGGCTGGGAGGGCTTCGTGCGCGATCATCTGCGCGGCGCCGAGGGGAGCGCCGTGCGCGTCGTGGATCGCGCGGCGCGTAAGCTCTGGTGGGAGCGCGGTCGCGTGGAGCTCGAGGCGCCCGAAGAGACGGCTGAGCTCTGGGACTTGGCGCGGGTACGGCGCCGGCTCGAGCGCCATCTCATTCAGGGCGGCCTGTTGATGCGCCGCGCGCGCTGGCTTCGTCTGCTCGCAGAGGTGGATGTGGCCTTTCGCGAACGCGACATGGAGCGGCCGCGCGCCCTCCGCTTCGCGGGCGGCGCGCTCGTGGAGGTCCGCGAGCTCGCATCGCTCGCGGACCTGACCGAGCTCGCGGTGCGGCGCTTTCCCTCGCGGCGCGCGCGTCAGGCGGCCTTCGATGCGGCGGCCTACGACCGCGTGCGCGTACTCTCGACCGAACTCGCCCGCGTGCAGGCCGAGGGCGGCGAGATCGCCCTGCGCTTCGGCTCCCACGTGTTCACCGGCGCGGCGCTCGGGCGGCTCATGGCGACAGTCTGACGGTTTCGCCCCTGCGCGATCGGCGGGGCGGCGTCCGTCGCGGGCTCATGGCGGTCTGACGGTCTCGCCCTGCGCCTCGGCGGGGAGGCGCTCGTCTACAAGTACGCGAGCCACCAATCACGGCGGCGCCGCTTCACCGATGCAAACCACCGGCAAGCGCCGAACAAGAGCGCCAACACCACGAGCCACGCGCCGTACACGCCGAGCAGACCGAAGCCCCAATTCGGCGGATAGGACATGAACATGTTCGTCAGTACGCCGCTCCCGTAGCCGAGCGCGAGCGCGAGCAGGCCGGCCAGCAGGTGCACGAGCCCGAGGTGCACCACGTACGCAAACAGCGGCACGCGGCCGAAGGTCTCGAGCGCATCGGGCAGCCGACCGTGTACGCGCTCGAACAGCGCGAGCACGAGCAGCGTCGGCCCCAGCGTCATCAATACGTACGCGAGCGAGGGCGGATACTTGCTCACGTTGACGAACGACAGCACCGTGCGCCAGACGACCGGCTGATGGCTCCACGGACTCGGATCGCCGTAGGCGTTGAGCAGCCGCACCAGGACGAAGGCGCCGCATAAGTCCGCGCCGAGCGAGAGCAGGAGCGAGCGCCGCCGCGCCGGCTCGAGCTCGTACACGCGCCCGAACGCGTAGCCCGCCGCCATGACGCCGACCCAGGGAATGAGCGGGTAGATCACGCGACCGAATGGGACCGGACCGTCCACGTGCAGCACCGTCCAGAGCGGCGCCCACGCTCCGAAGCGCTCGGGCGTGACCTCGTCGAGCAGGTCGTGGCCGACGATCATGAACGCCCCGAAAGCGCCCACCGCCCAGGCTGGCAACACCGTCAGGGCCGCTAGCAGACACATCGATATGCCGGTCGCCCAGATCACCTGCATGACGACGCCGAAGTGATAGTCGAAGTTGAAGGTCCAGACGAAGTTGACGACCGTGAACTCCAAGAGCACGAGCCAGAGCCCGCGCGTGAGCAAGAAGCGCCGGAGCGCGGGTCCAGGATGCTTTTGCCCGTACAAGTACGCGCTCGTCCCGGCGAGGAAGATGAACGCCGGCGCGCAGTAGTGCGTGATCCAGCGCGTCAAGAAGAGCGCCGGCGTGGTCTTGCCGAGATCCGTGGGAGAGAAGCGCGCCGCGCTGAAGAAGTCGCGCGTGTGATCGAGCGCCATCAGCACGATCACCAAACCGCGCATGCGATCGATCGCGGCGAGCCGCGCCTTGGGCGGCGCGCTGCCGGCGTTTGCGGGCTCGCCCGGAGAGGTGGGCTTAGCGGGCACGTTACGCGAGCGCCGCGAGCAAGGTCGTGGAGGCGCGCTCGCCGGAGCGCACGGCGGCGTCGATGCCGGCGCCGCGGAACGTGGAGCCCGCGAGCACGACGCGCGGAGGAAGCAGCGCCTCGAGCCCGGCCGCCGCGCGCCGGCGCGCGTC
>CAZYWR010001038.1:0-2047 GCA_964651185.1 uncultured Polyangiales bacterium | reverse complement strand
GATCCGGAGCGCAAGGTCGCGGGCCTCTACGACATGATCCATCCCGAGGCCAACGACACCCTTACGGTTCGCTCGGTCTTCTTCATCGATCCGAACAAGAAGATCCGCGCGATGATCACGTACCCCGCGAGCACGGGGCGCAACTTCGACGAGATCTTGCGCGTGATCGACTCGCTGCAGCTCACCGACGGTTACGCGGTCGCCACGCCGGTCAATTGGAAGGACGGCGAGGAGGTCGTGATCGCGCCGGCGCTCCAGGATCCCGAGCAGCTCAAGCAGAAGTTCCCGAAGGGCTATCGCGCGCTCAAGCCGTATCTGCGCCTCACGCCGCAGCCCAACAAGTGAGCCGGGCGGCGCGCGCGTCCCGCGGAAGGATCTGGGCGGCGCGCTCTCGCGGGCTTGACGTTTTCGCTCGCTCGCGAGACGCGTCCGACATCTATTTCGTTTTCGTGCGCGCGCATGTCCACGGGCTTCGACGCGATGTCGCTCGCGAATGCGAGCACGGGCTTCGACACTATTTCGTTTGCGCGTGCTAGCACTCGCTCGATTGGGAGGAACACAGCGCATGAATCGTGGGTCGGTCTCATTTCGCTTGCGCGCGCTCGCGTGCGCTTCGATTTCGCTGCGCTCGCGCGCTTTCGCGGGCGCAGCGACCACCGTCGCGCTCGGGCTGTTGGTCGGCTGCGGCGGGGCGAACAAACCGGAGCCGCAGAGCGGGGGAGGCCAGGAGAGCTCCGCGCCTGCATCGAGCTGGGAGCCGGCGCCGCTCCCGCAAGAAGGCGCGATCAAGATGCTCGGCCTCACCGGGCCGGACAAACCTTGGGACTCCATGAGCTACGACGAGAAGGAGTGGTACATGGTCGGTAAGGTCCACCCGGTCATGCGGCAGGTCTTCCAGACCTTCAACGAACAGAAGTACGAGGGTGAGAAGTTCGAGTGCACCCCGTGCCACGGAGAAAACCCCGAGGCGCGCAAGTACAAGATGCCGAGCGATCATCTGTCGCCCGTGCCCGCGTTCGGCACCAAGGATTGGAAGAACATGGAGAACGCGCGCATCTTCAAGTTCATGACGAAGCGCGTGACGCCCGCGATAGGACAGCTCCTCGGCAAAGAGGTGTGGAACCCCGATACGGGCGAGGGTTACTCGTGCTGGGGTTGCCATCCGCCTGCGCCGTGAGCGCGCCCGACGAGGCCGTCGAGCACGTGCGCGGCGCGGCCCGTTCGGCCGTGTTTCTCACGTGCGAGCACGCGAGCCAGCGCCTGCCCGGCGCATGGCGCTGGCCCGCGCGGGATGAGCGTCTGCTCGATACGCACTGGGCGTACGATCTCGGCGCTCGCGACCTCACGATCGAGCTCGCGCGCGCGCTCGATGCCGCGGCAGTGCTGGCGCGCTTCACGCGTCTGTTGGTGGACCCGAACCGCGAAGAGGGCCACGCCGATCTCTGCCGCGCGCACGCGGAGGGCGAACCGGTGCTGCTCAACGAAGGGCTCGAGGCCTCCGAACGCGAACGTCGCCTGCACGGTTACCATCGCCCTTATCACGCGGCGGTCGACGCAGCCCTCGGAGCGGTCAGCGCGCCGATTCTGCTCTCCATCCACTCGTTCACGCCGAGCTATCAGGGGGAGGCGCGCGAGATGGAGCTCGGCGTGCTGTTCAACCGCGACGAGCGCGCGGCGTACGCGCTCGGCGAAGCGCTGGCGGCGCGCCTGCCGCGAGTCGCCTACAACGAGCCGTGGTCAGGGCGCGCGGGCCTGATCTACGCGGCCGAGCGCCACGCGGAGCGCCACGGGCGCATCGCGCTCGAGCTCGAAGTGCGCCAAGACCGCGCCGTGGATCCCGCGTACCGCGCCGAATTGGCCGCCGTGCTCAAGTCGTTCTTCGCGAGCTACCGCGGGCCTTGAGAAATGTTGAGAGCTCGCTGCGATCTTCGCGAGCCATCGCGCCTCGAGAACGTCGAGAGCTCGGCGCGGCCGGGTGCGGTGGGGAGGGGCGCGCTGGGGCGCGTAGAGTAGCCCATTATCGTGCCGCTAGCGCGAGACGAGGCCC
>CAZYWR010001037.1:0-2070 GCA_964651185.1 uncultured Polyangiales bacterium | reverse complement strand
GGCCTTGGCGGTGACCTTCGGCTTCTTCGCGCGCCCGGCGTATTGCGCGGCGATCTCGGGCGCGAAGTAGAGCGGCGTACCGGCGACAATCATCTCGGCATCTTTGGCCGCCACGCCCAGGTCGAGCAGCACGGGCAAGGTGCGCGAGCGCTCCTTGCCCACTTCGCCGATGCGCGCGAGGAAGATGTTGTCCGGCTTCACGTCCTGATGGCGAATGCCGGCGGCGTGCATGGTCGCGAGCGCCTGCGCCAACTGCGTGAAGATCTCGCGCGCCTCCTCCCGCGTCAACGGCTCGCGCTTGATGCGGTCTTCGAGCGTCTCGCCCTCGTACCAGGGCATCACGAACCACAGGCGATCCTCGTGCCAGCCGTGATCTTTGAAGTCGACCACGGAAGGATGAAATACGGAGGCGATCAGGCGCAGCTCGCGCAGCGCGCTCTTGCGCGCCTCCTCGCTGGGCGACGGCTTGTGCAGCAGCTTGAACGCCACCACGTGCCCGGGAACGTCGGTATCGAGCGCGCGGTACACGTCGCCGAACGAGCCCTCGCCGACGCGCTGCTGAATGGCGTAGCGCTCGGCGATGATCGTGCCGGGCGCCAGGCCGCGCTCCGCGTCTTGAGGCTTGGCGAGCTCGAATTCGGGCGCGAGCGTGAAGGCCTCTTGCAGGGCGCCGCTCCACCCTTCGATCCGGCTCGGCGGCGTGCTCCCCAGCATGCGCGTCGCGTGCGCCCGCGCGCTGTCGAGCGCCTTGCCGACCTGGTCGAGGCTCGCTTCCAAGACGTATGCGATCTCTTCCAGCGTGAGCTCGCGCGCATAGTAAAGCTCGAGCAGCTCGGCTTCGTCGGCCGCGAGCTCTTCGCGCACGCGCGCGAGTCCCGCGGCGTAGCTGCGCTCGGCGGACCCGGGGGGCGTGAGCCACGAGAGCTCGGTGGCCTCCTCGTGGCGCGGCGCGTCGCTCCCGTCCGGCGCTCGCGCCTGCTCTTCGAGAGCGTGCTGGTCCTGCGCGTAGGCGGCGACGAGCTCGCGCGCGAGCCGGTACAAACGCGCGCGCGGCCCGGGCGGCTGGAGCAGCGCGTGCGTGCCGTCTTCGAGCCGTGCTCGCAGCTCGCCCAGCGCGCGCCCCGCCAAAACAGGCGAGCGCAGCTGGATGGCCAGGTATTGCCGGAGCCCGTCCTGGTGGTGTTCGAGCGCGCGCGCCCGCACCACCTCGCCCACGCTCTCGACCATCCCCGACGTCAGCGCGATGGACTCGGCTGCGACGAGCAGCGCAGGTTTTCGCGGAGCTTGATCCATCGCGCTCGTACGCCCTCCCGCTCGGCCCCAAGGTAAGGGTAGACCGACGTCAGAATCAAATATCATGGCAGTGGCGACGCATTCAAAAGAACGCTGGGTCGCGCGGCGCGGGCTGATGCAGCGCGTCGGCCATCATGGCGAGGCCGGGGGCGCTCTGGCGCGGCGAGCAACCGACGCGCTGTCCGAAGCACGCGCGGCTACTTGGGACGAGGGCCCTCGACCCGGTGCAAGGCGTGCTGGCGTTCTACGAGGACTGTCGCGAAGTGCCGCTCAGTTGCTCAGGCGCGCGAGCAAGCGCCGCGCTTCGTCGTCTTGCGGGTCGAGCTCGAGCGCGCGCTGCAGCGCTTCGCGCGCGGTCGCGCGGTCGCGCGTCTCGAGCGCCTACTGACCGCGCACGTGGTACGCGAACGCGTGGTGGCGATCCTGCTCGAGCGTGCGCTCGCACAGCTCCATGAGCATGTCGCGCCACTTGACCGCGCGCCCGGTCGACAGGTAGGCGGACCAGCCCGCGAACAGGGCGTACTCGAGCGCGCTCGGGCGCAGGTTGGAGGCTTCCCGAAAGGCATCCGCCGCCGCGCCGTACTCGCCCGCGCGCAAGAGCTCTTTGCCCTGCAAGAAGGCGCTGTCCGCGAGTAGCTTCTCTTTCCCCGGCAGATTGCCCAGCTCGCGCGGCGGACGCGCGGACGGTCGAGCGCTCTCTTGGCCCTGGCCGTCGCCCGCGCTGCGCCGCAGCTCTTCGATCACGAACGGGCCGCTCTCCTCCGGCGCGATCGGCTC
>CAZYWR010001036.1:0-5654 GCA_964651185.1 uncultured Polyangiales bacterium | reverse complement strand
CGGGCGCGCTCGGCTCGCCTTCGCGCGCGCTCTCGCCGAGCTGCCAAGCACGCGGTGGCTCGCGCCGGAGGCGCTCTGCCGCCCGTCGCAACAGGCCTCGCTCGAGCGCCAGAGTCGCCATGCTGGCCGCGTGGGCGGCCGCCGCGCGCGCCCTCATCGCCTCGAGCACCTCGCGGGAGAGGCGCTCGAGATCGTCTCCGAGCACGGCCTCGCGCGTGGCCACTGTCACGACGTCGTCGCGGCCCATCGTCAAGAGCCCGCCGCGCAGCGCGGCGTGCCGCTCGCGCCCGCCCGCGTCCACGTACGACAAGACCGACACCTCGAGCACGGCGACGAGCTCCGCGTGTCGGCGCAGGAGCGCGAAGCTGCCGGTGCGATCTTCCGCGCGCACGCGCCGGACGTCTGCGACGTCGGCGACGATCTCGAGCGGCGTCGCGATCACCAGCCTCATGGTGCTCGCCTCGCAGCGGCCTCTTTCGCGCGTGCCTCCTCGAACGGGCCGACCATGTAGAGCGACCCCTCTGCCAGCTCGTCCGCCTCGCCATGCAAGATGGCTTCACAACCCGCGAGCGTCTGTTCGATGTCCACCGTACGCCCGGGCTTTCCGGTGAAAGCTTGCGTGGTAAAGAAGGGCTGACTCATGAAGCGCATCAACTTGCGCGCGCGCTGGACTGTCAGGCGATCCTCGCGCGAGAGCTCTTCCGTGCCGAGCAGGGCGATGATCTCCTGCAGCTCGCGGTAGTGCGCGATCGCGCCGCGCACGGCTTGCGCCACGCGCACGTGTCGTTCGCCCACGACCATCGGATCGAGCAACACCGAGCTCGAGGCCAGGGGATCGACCGCCGGATAGATCCCCTCGCTCGCGAGCTCGCGCGACAGCACGACCGAGGCGTCGAGGTGCGGAAAGATGGCCGCCACGGCGGGATCCGTAAAGTCGTCCGCGGGCACGTAGATCGCTTGAATGGCGGTGATGGCGACGCCGCGAACAGAGCTGATGCGCTCTTCGAGCTCGGCGACTTCGCTGGCGAGCGTGGGCTGGTAGCCCACCCGCGAGGGGATCCGGCCGAGCAGACCCGAGACCTCACTGCCCGCTTGCACGAAGCGAAAGACGTTGTCGATCAGCACCAGCACGTCGCGCTGCTCCACGACTCGGAAGTACTCGGCGATGCTCAGCGCAGTCGCGCCCACGCGCCAGCGCGCGCCGGGCGGCTCGTTCATCTGCCCGAATACCAGCGCCGTGCGCTCGAGCATGCCCGAGCCCGTCAGCTCGAGCAGCAGCTCATGGCCTTCGCGCGAGCGCTCACCGATGCCGGCGAACACCGAGATGCCGCGGTACTGCGCGACCACCGTGCGGATGAGCTCGGTGATCAACACGGTCTTGCCGACGCCCGCGCCGCCGAACAAGCCCGCCTGACCGCCGCGCACGAGCGGCGCCAGCAGGTCGACGACTTTGATGCCGGTGCGGAACACCTCGCGCGCGACGTCGCGCTGCGCGAACGCGGGCGCGGGCCGGTGGATCGCCGCCTGCGGCGCGTCGGCCGGAAACGGCGGCCCGCGATCGATCGGAGCGCCCGCCACGTCGAGCATGCGGCCGAGCACCGCCGACCCGACGGGCACGCGCAGCGGCCCTCCGAGCCAGTCCACGCGATCGCCGCGGCGGATTCCGGCCGTCCCTGCGAGCGCGACCGTTCTCACGGTACACTCGTCGAGGTGCTGCACGACTTCGACCGGGATCGCGCCGACCTCGCGCGCGATCGAGAGCGCGTCGCGCAGCGCAGGCAGCGTTCGATGCGCGAAATACACGTCGATCACCGAGCCGCGTGCCGCGCGCACCGTTCCCGAACGCAAATCTTCCGCGGGGGCTCGATCGGACGTCATGGGTTCTCGCGCGTGGGCCCTGCTTGCTCGATGATGACGATCCAGGCTTCACGGGAAGCCATCGATCCTTACTTGTACACGGAGCCGTCTGCGACAAGAGCGCGCCGGAGTACGCGCGGGCTCGGCGCAGCGCCTACGGCCCTTGGAACGCGCCGTGCACATGCAGCGCACATGACGATGACGACGACAACAAAGGACGCTCCTTCGACCGAGGACCTCCCGTCGACGGGATGCTGTCCTCGGTTTGACCCCGAACCATGGCGAGGCCGCGAGCTCGTCTGGCGCGACAAGCTCTTCCTCAAGGAGCGGGTCCACTGCGCATGGCATGTTCCGCTGAACCTACGGCGCGCCCTAAAGCGCGCCTATGCCCGCATTCAGGCGGCAGGCGCTTCGCCCAAGTCGCCCCTGCTCCTCAGCGATGACACCTCTCCTTGGCACTCCGACCTCTATCTCGAGCTCACGACGGACGTACCAGGCGCCACCGTCGTACGCTTGTCGGGTACCTATCTGACGGAGGTCTTCGAGGGGCCTTATCGCGATGCGCCGCGTTGGATGCGGGACACGCGTGATCGCGCGGCTGCGCAAGGAAAAACCGTGGAGAAGATGTACCTCGGGTACACGACCTGCCCCAAATGCGCCAAGGCCTACGGCGAGAACTACGTCCTGGTGTTCGCCAAGATCGCCTGATGCTGCGCGGGTGCGGCCGCTCAGTGGAGCTCTCGCCGGCGGCGGATGTAGTCCTCGAGTTGGCGCACCGCGGCGTCGAAGGCATCGCGAATCGCCACGTAGACATCCTCGTGCGCCGGGTGATGGCGACGCTCGCGACCGATGAAGAGGTTCTGACCCGGCAGGTGAATGTCGATGCGTACTGCGTACACCTGCCCCTTGTGATGCCGTTGGTGGGGCGCATCGACCGTCACGTGGCAGCCGATGATCGGCTCGCAGAAGCGCTCCAGCTCCTGCGCCTTCTCGCGGATGCGCCGCTCGATGAAGTCGGAGTGCTCCAAGCCATGAAACGTAATCTGCAGAGGTCGTTGCATAGTTCGCTCGCGACGCACCGACCATGCCAAACAGTCCAGTCGTCAGCCGCGCGACACGCGTTGCGCGTAAGACGTGCGATCGCGCTCCGTCCGCCGCGCCGGACGTGCGCTGGATCGCCGTTCACGCGGGCCTCGCGCCTCGGTCTGCGCGCTCGTTCGGCGCAGACTCTGCGCCGAAGCGCATCGCTTTCGCCAGTCGCGCACGTTGCGATGTGGGACTTCCGGCAGTTCCGGGAGCCACGAGCCGCACACGCGACGCGCAGGCGATGGCACGCTCAGTGCCTAATCGGCGCTCAAGACGGGAGTCGAACCATGAGCACGCGCCATTCGCCTTTGCGTATCGCCAGTAGCCTGGCCATTCTGGCCTTCGATTGGATCATCTTCGCGATTAGCATCACGCATATTCGCTATTGGCAGACGGCCAACGTCGTGGGCGCCGCCGCGACGGCGCTCGTCGTCGCCCTCGTCGAGCGCCATGCCGGCGCCACGCGCAACCAGCTCTGGCTGCGCGGCATCCTCGGCGGGCTCGTCGTGGCGATGCCCCTGCCGGTGCTCGGAACAGTCGTTGCGCTCGTCTCTTTGCTGTGGAGCGCCTTCGCGCGCGACCGCGGACAAGTGCAACGCGATCCGCTCGGCTGAACCCGGGCTGCAGCCCGCTCGCGTCGCGCGCCAGCCCGAAAGGACCTGACCATGCTCACGAAAGAGCCTCTGATACACGGCTCGGTGAGTCGAGGATTCGAGGCCGTGCGCGAGGCGTTCGTCGCCAATTTCACCGAGCGCAACGAGCTCGGCGCCGCCTGCTGTGTCTTTCAAGGCGGCGAGAAGGTGGTCGATCTCGCGTTCGGCCCGATCTGTGCTCTGGCGATGGTCGGAGACACATCATGCGAGAAACAAAGACTATACTCATGGCGCTCGCGATCCTGGGATCGGCGTGCGTCTCTTCAGGGAAGTATCAGGCAGCAGTCAAGGACGCGAATGACGCGCGCTCCGAGCTGCAACGCACGTCGAGCAGCCAACGCGCCGCGATCGCCGAGCTGCAGCAGCGCAACGCGGCGCTGCAGCAGAAGCTAGACGAGGCGACCGTGCTCAGCGGCGAGCTGCGCGCAGAGCTCCGGCGGCGCGGGACGGATGCAGACGTCTTGCTCGCGGAAAAAGGGATGCTCGCATCAGCGCTGAACGATTCGCGCGCTCGGCTGGAGGAGCTGCGGCGCGCGCAGGTCGCCTCCGATGCCCGCGCGCAGCTGTTCCGCGACCTCGCGCTCCGTCTGAAGAAGATGGTGGACGCAGGCGACCTGAGCATCGTCCTGCGCGATGGTCGTATGGTGCTGCAGCTCCCCAACGACGTGCTGTTCGATACGGGCCGTGTTCAGATCAAGCCGAGTGGACAGGAGGCGCTGAAGCAAGTCGCGGCCGTGCTCACGACGCTCGGCGACCGCCGCTTCCAGGTAACGGGCCACACCGACAACGTGCCAATCTCGAACGAGCACTACCGCTCGAACTGGGAGCTCTCGACCGGACGCGGACTCGAGGTCGTGCGCTTTCTGATCGTCCAAGGGGTCCCGCCCCACGCGCTCGCTGCCGCCGGCTACAGCGAGTTCGATCCGGTGGCCTCGAACGATACCCCGGAAGGGCGCCAGAAGAATCGCCGCATCGAGATCGCCTTGCAGCCTAACGTCGACGAGATCGTCGCCGTCCCGGAGCCGCGGGCAGACTAGCCGGCGCTCTGATCGCGAGCCACGCGCGCGGCCCGCGTCGCGCGCTAGACCGTGAACGGCTCGACCAGCAGCCGATCTTCGACGAGGCGCACGCCGGTCGTGCCCTTGATGGCGCCGACGACCGCCTGCTTCTCGTCCCACGTGTGCACGACGCCCGAGACGGTCACCTCGCCGTCCCGCACATCGAGCTCGATGCGCTTGGCCTCGCGCTGTGCGCGGCGTTCGAGCGCCGCCTCGATGGCCGCGCGCACGTCCCCGGCGATCGGTGCGCGAGGCGTGATCGCGATGCGGTTCGTGACGCCTGTCACGCCCGCGAGGTTGCGGACAGCGCGTTCGGCGTCTTCGCGTTGGCTCCAGTAGTGGACCGTACCATCGAGCGCCACCCACCCTTTCGACACCGTCGATCGGATGGTCTGCTCCGGCACGAACACATCCCACTCGAGCGCGTGCCGCACGGCTTGCGCGATGTCGGTGTCCGTTCGGCCGCCGCTTCCCGCGAGCTTGACGGCGATATCGTTCGCGACGTCGAGCACCCCGGCGACGCGATGCGCGGCTTCCTCGGCCGCGATCCGCTTGGCCCAGCTATCGACGGTTCCCGTAAGTGTCACGGTGCCGCGGTCGACCTCGACCCCAACATCCGTTTCATCCACCCGCGTATCCCACTTCAGCTCTCGCAATACCGCCTGTTGGATGTCTGCGTCGCTCTTGGTCACTACGCTTGCCATGGTGCCTCCTCCTTCCGCGTCTATCTAAGCGACGCGTGAGAATGCGAAACAGCGGGTCGTCACAGCCATGACGGCCGTCTCGGCGAGCGAGCACAGCGTGTATGGGCTGCCCGATGGCGGCTCCGTCACCGCCACGTGTGCGCGGCGCGGCGTGCTCGCCGGCCAAAACCAGCGCCCGAGCGCGGCCAGCGACCAGCGTGATCGAGCGGGTCGCGAGAGCATGGCCTCGATCTGATCGAGCATCTCGCGCGCGCTCTGCGGACGTTTGCGCGCGTCTTTTTCCAGCGCGCGCAGGA
>CAZYWR010001035.1:0-3796 GCA_964651185.1 uncultured Polyangiales bacterium | reverse complement strand
TGGTGCGGGCAGACCGCGCCTCCCACCGCTTCACACTCCACGACTTGGGCTCGTCGAACGGAACCGCGCTACGAATCCGGGGGGAACACGTGCTCAGGGATGGTGACCAGTTTCGGATAGGTAGACATTTGTTCCGGTTCGAAGCAGGTCCGACGAGAGGTCGTGCCGGCAGATGAGCGATGCGCAGCGCGAGCGAACGCAGGGCCATGAGGCGGCGCGCGACACGGCTTCCGTCGAGCGTGACTGTGCTTCTGGTCCGGGCGACGCTAGTCTCGGGCGCGAGCACCGGCATGGTGACATCGGGCGCGACGCGCGTCCGCAAGACGAGAGCGAGCGCGTGGCCGTGACGTCTGCACGCAGTGACGAGGAGATCATCGTAGTCCAAGTCGTCGGGCGCACCGACGTCGGCCTCGTCCGCGAACACAATGAAGACAACTACCTGATCGCCGATCTCGGCACCGGCAGCCGCGACCCGCAAACCGTGCGCGAGCTCGCGCACGCCGGGCTCCTGCTCGCCGTGTGCGACGGCATGGGCGGTGCCGCCGCGGGCGAAGTCGCGAGCCAAATGGCGGTCGACACCTTGTACGAGATGATGCGACGCAGCGTGCCCGCCGTGGATCGCGACGGTCTGGCGCGCAGCCTCGTCGCCTCGATCGAAGAGGCGGGCACGCGCATCTTCGAAGCGGCGCGCGCCGATCGCAGCCGGCGGGGCATGGGCACGACCGCGACCGTCGCGAGCTTGATGGATAAGACGCTGTTCGTCGGCCAGGTGGGCGACAGCCGCGCGTACATCATGCGTTCCGGCGAGCTCAAGCAGATCACCAAAGATCAGAGCTTGGTCAACCAGCTGATCGAAGCCGGCCAGCTGACCGAGGACGAGGCGGAGGCCTTCGAGCACTCGAACATCATCCTGCAGGCGCTCGGTACCACGGAGCAGGTAAGCGTTGACCTGACGTTCCTCGAATTGCGTCAGGGCGATCGTCTGCTGATGTGCTCCGACGGCCTGAGCGGGCTCGTCCACGGCGACGTGATCCGCGAGGTCATGGCCGAGTATCGCGATCTGGCGGCTTGCTGCGAGCGCTTGATCGAGCTCGCCAAGGCGGGCGGCGGTCATGACAACGTGACGGTGATCGTCGCGGAATTTTCGGGTCCGGGGCTCGCCCCGCCGCAACCGACCGATCTGGCTGGTTATCAGCAGTATCCGCTGCCCGAGGAGGCCGGGACGCGGCAGCTCACGCCAGGCGAGAGCGAAGCGCCCACCTTGGCACCGCCGTCTTCGCTGCGTGCGCCCCCGCCAGACGTGGCGCAACCGGTGGGCGAAGCGCGCAGCGTGCATCCGCCCGCGAGCTCGGGCCGCCGCATGTGGCTGCTGGTGCTGTTGATCGCCGCAGCGGCAGGCGCCTTGTACTACTATCGGATGTTGGCGACCCCGCCCGGCGCGCCCAGCGAAGAGTATGGCGAGCAGACCGCGGCAGCTCCGAAGGAAGAAGAGCCACCGCGCGTCGAAGTGGTCGTGCGCACGGACGTCGAGGCAGGCGAGCTGGTCGTCGACGGGGAATCTTACGGCGCGGCTGAGCAAGGCCAGTGGGTGCTCGACCTGCCCCCTGGGCCGCATCGCCTGGAAGCGCGCTCCGGCGGAAGCAGCGTCACTTCGTCCCTCGTCACCGTGCGCGAGGGGGTCCCGGCCATGGTCGTGTTGTCGATGCCGCAGGGGGCGGGCTTGCTCGGAAGCGATGCGGGTCTCGCCCAGAAGGCCGAGCCCGGACTGCGTGAAGGGCGCTCGCATCGCGAACGGGCGAGCCGGCTGAGCGGCGACGGCGGCAGCGAAAGGCGATCGCGCCGCCGCGAACGCAGCGGTCTGGAGGGCGCCTTCGTGCCGCCGGCACACGGCGAGCTCGCGGCCGAGGGCGGGGTTCCTTCCAGCCCCAAGAGCGGCGGCACGAGCTCCGGTGCCAGCGCGCCCAAGCCCGCCGTGCCGGCGACGACTCCCAGCGCGCCCACGGCCAATCCCAACAACTCGTCGAGCGTGGCGAAACCGAGTGCGGCACCTGTCAGCCCGAGCGCTGGCGCATCGAGCTCCAGCACGGCCAAGCCGGCGGCGAGCCCGAATGTGCCGGCGAACGCGGCCAAGCCGAGTGCCGGGTCAGCGCCCGCGAACCTCGGGAGCGCGCCCGCGAGCTCCACGAAGCCGAGCCCAGGCAGCACGGGTCCGAGCCTCAAGCGCGATCAGTAAACGTGCACCTTTTTTGACGCCAGGGGCCTCGGGCCGGTAACGACCATCGTGGACTCGATGCGCGCTCGCGCGCGCGGACAAGCGCCGCCGGCACGCGGCGGCTTCTGTCGGAGGGGTGGGATGGCTGCAGGTGCGCGCATCACGGACGCGGTGGCCCATTTTCGAAGCCGCGGCAATCTTCGCAGCGCCGTCAAGCTCGTGCGCACGCGCGAGCCCGAGCGCTTGCGCTGGCGGGCGGCCGTCGGTGCGCTGACGCTCGACGCGGGACGCATGCAGGGGTCCGAACGCATGCGGGTCGAAGAGCCGATCCGTGAGCTCGTGATTGAGCTCGGCGACGTGATCCTGAAGCGCGAAGTGGTGCTAGACGCGCGCCTGCATCGCGTGGACCTCGACCGCGGAGAGATCCTGCCGCGCTGGACGTTGGGAGATTTATATCGCCTCTCCTTCCTCGCGCACACTGACCTCGCGCTGCTGCAACGCTACGTGGTCCTGCCTTCGCAGTTCGATGCGCCGATCGACACCGCGGCGGTGGTGTTGGCTGGTCGGGCTTTCTCGAACGTGTTTCGGGTGCGCGCACAGCGGCTGTGGTTGAGCGTGCCCGATCAAGACGGCCCCTCGCCGCTGACCGAGCAGCAGCGGGCGGTGCTGGCGCGCGCCGACCAGGACGCGGAAAACAGCCGGCGCTGGCGCGCGCTTGCACAGACGTTGGCCGTGCATCCCGCCTGAGTTTCCCGTTCGCGCGGCCCGGGCTCCTAAGCGATCAACGTGCGCAGACGCGCTTCGATCGCGTCGAGCTGGCGTTGCGCCGCGTCCCGCGCCGCATCCAGCGAGCCGGCGCCGGCGGGCACTTGCACGTGCAAATACAGCTTGATCTTGGGCTCGGTGCCGCTCGGCCGCACGCACACGCGCGCGTGCGGGGCGTTGTGAAAAACCAAGAGCTCGGGCTGCGCACTGCGGGCCGATGCGCGCGCATCGCCCGTGCGATGAGGCTCCACTGCGTCCGCCGGCGGCGACTCCGTTCCGTAGGCCTGGCTGTATTCGATGCGGGTCGTGCCGGGCCCGAGCACGATCTGCGGATCGACCTGGTTGAGCCGCGCCATCAAAGCCGCACCCGTCAGCGCAGGCTGTTCGCGCGCGCCTGACTCGGCCTCCGAGCGCGCTGCGCGCGACCGTGGAGAGGCGGGCGCGCCGCGACCGAGTTCCGGGGCCGCGAGGGTCGTGACCGTAAGCTGCCGGTTCGCGAACAGGCCATGCGCACGCGCCAGCTCGTCGAGCCGCGCGAACAAGGTGCGCCCATCGGCGTGCAGGCGGCGCACGAGCTCGAGCAGCACGAACAGCGCGGCGATCCCGTCTTTGTCGTCGGCCATCGAGCCGAACGCGTACCCGATCGCCTCCTCGTAGCCGAACAGGAAGCGCAGGCCTGCGCTCCGTTCACGCGCGCGCGCGCGGGCGGCGATCCATTTGAAGCCGGTGAGGGTGCGCTCGACGCGCGCTCCGTGCGCGTGCGCGATGCGCTCCAACAGGTCGCCGCTGACCAGCGTCGAGACCAAGCGCGCGCGCCTC
>CAZYWR010001034.1:0-3161 GCA_964651185.1 uncultured Polyangiales bacterium | reverse complement strand
AGAGCGCGACGCTGATCGACCTCACGGGGGACGGCAACCCCGAACTCACGGCGACCGTGCGCCAGCAGAACGAGCTCGGCGCGCGCGAGCTCTGGCTCGTGCTGGGGCTCGACGAAGCGGGCATCGCGCCGCGCTTCGCGCTCGAGCTGAAGAAGGAGGTGCGCGGCGGCTTCGTGGAAGACACCTTGCGCATCGTGCCGCCGAGCCGCGGCGCGGCGCGGCGCACGCCCACGATCGAGCTCGGAGTGGGCCGCGCCCAGGGCGTGGACGAAGGTTCGTATCGCGAGACCAGCGCCTCCGATGCGCAACCCATCCTTCTGCCGTGGGGCGAGATCGAGGCGCGCAGCTACGCCTTCGACGGCACGAGCTTCGCGCTGATCGCCGAGAAGCGCGTGCCGCGCACGAGCGCCCAAGCGCGCGATAAGCGGGGCTCGAGCGGCGCCGCGGCGCCGGCCCCTGCGGAGAGCGGCGACCAGATGTCCCAAGCCGCGCCCGCTCGCTCCGGCGAGGTGCTCGCGCTGTTCAAAAGCCAGCACAAGCTCCCGCCGAACGCAGCGCCGAGCCGCAGCCTGCGCGCGGACGTGCTGTTCGGATCGGCGGCGGAGCAGATCGACGTGTTCGGTGCACAGTTGGTGCTGACCGGCCCCGAGCTCGGCGGCGGTGCCGGCTATCTCACGTACGCGCTGCCCGTGCAAGACCCGCGCGACCTCCTCGCTATCGACGCTGCGGACGTGACGGGAGACGGCGGCGCGGAGCTCTTGCTGCGCGTGCGTCAGCCGCTGCGCGGGGCAGAGGGCGTGGAGCGCGAGCTCCTGATCGTGCTGCACGGCGATCGAAGCGGACGGCTCGGCCGCGTGCTCTCGGTCGAAGTCGCGCGCCGCCAAGGCATGCGCGCCATCGAAAACCGCGTGCGCCCGGAGCGCGGCGCCTTGCTGGTCGAGCCCGGCGTGGCCAGCGGCTGGTCCGTCGAGACCTATCCCTTCGCACCCGACAGCGGGAGCGGGGTGGAGCCCTTGCTCTTGCCCTGGAGAGATCGTCCCGTGCGCTACCGCTACGAGGGAAGCGCGCTGGTCGCCTCGCGCTGAGGTCGCACCAGCCCGGGCTTGCGCCCCGGCTATGTGGGGCTTTGGCGGGGGATGATCCCTCACTCCGAACAGGAAAATCGGAGTGCCACGGCCTCCACGCCTGGCCTGCCGGGCGCCGCGCGGCTGGCCGTGACCAGCGTCCAACCGCGCTCGGCACACGCCGCTTCCGCGAGTACGAAGTCGCGTTCACTGGCGTAAAACTGATGGCCCGGACCGAGCGACGAGAGCTCGCCATCCAGCGCGTTGATGCCGACGAAGCGCTCGCCGCCGTAGTCGCGCGGAAGCAGGGCCGCCGTGAGCCCGCCGCAGCCGTGCAGGCTCGGTTCGCCGTCGCTGTTCGCGCGGCCGATCGCGCGCGCTCGGCCGAGCAGGGCGCCTTCGGGCGTCACGCGCGCGACGTACAGCTCATTCCTTTCGGGATCACCGCGGGCGAGCCGCGCGCGGTCGCGAAAACCGAGCATGAGCCCGCGCGCGTCCGCGCTCAGGGTGGGCGCCGGAGCCGCCACGCGCGCGCGAGCCACCCGGACGGCCGGCCCGAGGTCGCGAGCGAGCCAGATGGTGCTTTCGACCTCGCGACCGAGCGCCAGCTCGAGCGTGCTGAACGCCGCGTAGAGGTGCCCGCCGTGCGCGAACAATGCGGGCTCGCCCGCCGCGACGCCGCTCGGCGAAAGCCTCCGGCGCGTGGCTTCGCCAGCGCCGAGACGCGCGAGCCAGACCGCGTGCTCGCCGATCGAGCCGTCGTGATAGAGCACGTACGCGGCCCCGGCATGCAGCGCGAGCGCGACCCCGCGACCGTCGCGGCCGGCTCGGCCGACCGTGGTGCGGGAGCGTGCCGTGAGCTCCGACGCGAGCCCGTACACGACTACGTCGCTCTCCGGTGCGCCGGCGCCCGAGCAGGCTACGAGCTCGCGCTCGCCGTCCACCTGCACGTCGAGTCCGCCCCCGCAGCGCTCCCCGACCCGCACCGGCGTGCTGCGTTCGCGGCGCGCCCACAGCCCGCTCGGCTCCGACCACACGAACAACGCGCCGCGAGCGCCGGTGGCGACCGCGATGGCATCGAACCCGAGCCCGGGGCTCGCTGCCACGATTCCCTGCGGCTCGAGCTTGCAGCGCTGACCCGGCGGCGGACCGCAATGGGCGAGCACGAGCGCGACCAGCCACGCGAGTGCGCTGACCACTCGGGAGCATCGCGCGCGCGGAGCGGAACGACCGGCCACGTGGCGCTAGAGCGCGCCGCGCTGTTCGAGCACGCGCTCGATCGCGCTTCTTCGCGCCTCGAGATCGGGCGGATCCTTGACGGGCATAAAGCGACCGTCGGGCCCTTCGCGCGAGACTCCCAGCGCCAGCGTGGGCAGGAATGCCGTCAGCTCGCCCACCAGCCGCTCGAATTGGATCACCTTCTTCCCTTCGACCTCCTTGGTCACTGCGAACCAGCTCAGATCGAAGTCGCGTTCGAGCGCGCCGCGGTCGATCACGAAGCTGTTCGTGTTGAACACGGGAATCGCGTCTTGGTCGAAGTCGCTGGGGAACCGGAAGCCCTCGACGATTTGCAGCACGCCGTCGACGCGCGCCGGGGCCCCCCCTTTGTCGCCCTTGGCTTTGTCGGCCACCTCGACGGTGATCGCTTTGCCGCTCTCGAGGTGCGCCCCGAGGATCGCAGGATCGAGCGTGGCGGCGAGGTTGTCGACGTTCGACATGTAGAGCTGCGTCACGCCCGCGGCCCGCAGCTTGGCGAGCAAACCTGCGCGCCGCAGCGCGAACGGCAGATCACCATGGCCCGGTGCGTACGGCGAGACCTCCCCGTGCGCGTCGCGAAACAGCGCGCCGTCAGGCGTGAGGCGCAGCGACACGAATTGCGGGAAGGTGTCGACCGGAGCCCGCTCGTTGTGCGCCGCGCGCGCCAGACGGGAGACCTCGCCGTCGGTCGCGAAGCTCGTCATCAAGTAGGTCGCTACGCGTCCGCCGGCGCGCGCGGCGCTCGCGCGGATGTCCGCGAGCTTCAGATCGAGGAAGGTCTTTCCGCGCGCCACCTCGACCGCGGCTTTGACGACGCCGCCGAAGCGCGTGGCCATGCCG
>CAZYWR010001033.1:0-2136 GCA_964651185.1 uncultured Polyangiales bacterium | reverse complement strand
GCAGCCACGGCGCCGCGCTCAGCGCACGAGCTCGGGACGCGCGCGAAACAGGCCGCTCGGATACGTCAGCTGCTCGCGCGCCATCCAGCCGCCGGCGCTGCCCAGCGCCAGCCAGGTCAACAGCGCGCGCGGAATGGCGTTGAGCGCGGGCTCGGCCAGCCTGCTCCATGCCTGCAATAACGCGATGGCCACGGCCACGCCGAAGGCGACACCGAAAGCGGGCAACGAGAGCCGGAGCGCGAGCTCGAAGGCCGCGAGCATCTGCGCGAATGCTTGATTCATTCGCGCACAATATAGCCGAACTGCGCGCTCGCGCGGCGCGCCTGGAGCCGAAGCGATGGGGGCGCGGGCTCGAAAGGTCGCGACCTTTCGCGCAAAGAGGTTAGACTCGGGGAGCCGTGCGTTGTGCGGGGGTCGCTTGAGCCGAGATCAGAAGTCCGTACCAGAGCCCGAGGAGCAGAACGCCGAAGGCGAGAGCCACGCGGCGGACGAGCCGACCGCGGTCTGGGACGAGAGCGCGCTGCGCGCGGCCGGGCTCGGCGACCTACTGCACCGGCGCGTCTCCGATCCGCCCAATGCGCCGGCCACGAGTGGGCCGGGCGCTGCCAACCCGCCGAGCATCGTCGTCGACCAAAGCATCAGCGCGAGCCCGCTCGAGCCCGCCGTGCCCGCATCGCGCGTACCTGCGCGCCGCGATCTGGGCTGGGGCTCCACGTTGCTCATCGCCATCGGCCTGGGCGCCCTCGTGTACCTGGCCATCCGCTTGTTCCGCGGCTAGCGCGCTGTCGACGGTCCGCAAAACGCGCGGCACCTTTCCGCACGGACATCCCTACGCGCCCGGCTGGAAGACGAGCGGGAACTGAAACTCCGATTCGCCACCCGACTGCGGAAAGCGCCAGCGCTTGACCGACGAACGGATGCAGTCGGTCATCGCGCCCAGCCCCTCCCCCTGCGTGCTCACACTCTTGGTCGAGCCGCTCGTTCCGACCACGACGTTGACGCTGATCTTGATCGCGGCTTCCTGCTTGCCACCGGCTGCGCGCAACGCAGTCTCGTAACAGCGCTGCAGCTGGGCCTTGTTGTCCTGCACCACCTTGGTCAGCTGCTGCGGCGTAAGCGTGGGCGCCGCCGCGCCTTGGTCCTCCCCGCGCGAGCCGCCCACCCTGGACAAATCGGGGTCGTTTCCGCCACCGCCCATGCGCTCCAACAGCCGGCGCTGTTCGTCGCTCAGGGCCTTGCCCCCGGGCTTGGGCGGTTCGGTCTTGGCCACGCGCGGCGCCCCGTTCTTGGCCGGCGCGGCGTTCCCTTCGCGGCCCGCCTTGTTGCGCGCATCGTCCGCTGCCGGGATCTCCACTTCGACCGGATTGCTCGCGACCGCGCGCGGTGCGGCCTGGGCGGCGGGCGCGGGCTGCGCCGCTGGAGCTGGGGGGCTGTCGTGTCGGCCCCAGGTGTTGTTGTAGAGCATCGGTCCGCCGACGAGCAGAATGCCCGCCAACAGGCCGAACGCGATGCCCGTGGTCAGACCTGACGTGCCCTTGCTCGGCGGGGTCTGAGCCGGTGCCTCGACGCCGCCGGGAAGACCGGGCGCGGTGGTCGAAGTCAGGCTGGAACTGGCGCCGGGGCTGCCCTGGGCGGCGGTGGCGCCGAGCGCCGATGCGCCCGATCCAGACGAGCTCGCGGCCACCGGCAGCGGGGGCGTGAACTCGGTCACGCGCGTCGGCTCCGCGCCCTCTTCTTCCACTTCCTCGGCTTCGGGCAGCGGCGCAGGGCGCGAGCGTTCGTGCGCCGGGACCGAAGGCGGCACGCGACCGCGCCCCCCCTCGCGCGAGCGCCGCAAGAGCTGCGCGAGCTCGGGGAGCTCGCCGAGAGGCCGCCAATCGTCCATGCCCTCGCGCCAGCACAGCGACTCCGGGGTCACGGCCCCGGCGTCGATCTTGCGGCCGAGCTCATCGCGAGTCATCGGCCCCACCGGCACGTCATGGATGGCGACGTGCCAGAAATCGTAGGGCGCGCTGCGCTGCGGCACTTCCGGGGGCGCGGCGACGTGGCGCCGAAAATCCGCGCTCAGCCCCGACGGCGGCTTGGAGCGCGCGCCCGGGCGGGGCAGCCCTGGTGCGGCCGGCGCGCGCGGCGCGA
>CAZYWR010001032.1:0-4473 GCA_964651185.1 uncultured Polyangiales bacterium | reverse complement strand
ATGTGCTTACTCAGCAGCTCGCTGAAGTCCGAAAACAGCTCGGGGAAGTATTCACGCGGGTCGAAAGACTCGATGGTGCGCATGACGTCGTCGGCGACGACCGCTGCGCGTGTCAGGTCGCCCTTCTTGATCAGCTTGGAGAAGGCGTCGAGCTTCTGGATGAGCGCGAAGAACTCGTGGGAGACGCCCACTTCCGCGCGCCCCAGCCGCGCATCCACCTGCAGCTCTTCTTGCGCGCGGCTATGGGTGGGCGGGCGCAGGGAGGCGATCACCGGCGACGCGATCGAGACGGGCCGCTGTGTAGGGAGGCGGAAGGCCAAGATCACCGCGCGCAGGCGCGCAGACAGCTTCTGAAACGCGGGGCGCACGCTGGTGAAGCGATCGTCCAGCGAAACCTCGAGGGCGGCCAAGCGCTGTAGCGCGATGTCGATCGCGGACGGCGCGAGCTCTTGGGTCCACCTCTCCCACTCCAGGCTGTGGCGCACCTCATGGTACTCGATGGCATCGGTCAGCTTTTGCAGGAGCCAGCTCATGCGCTTGGCCACGTGCTCGATCTTTCGCTGACTCGGGCCGATGCCGTCGAAGTTCGTCGTCACGAGCACGCCCAGCGTCTCGAAGATCTCGGGCAGCGTGCCGAGCCCGCCGTCGCTGAACGCAGCCCAGAGGTACATCGAGATCGGGCGGATGTCGTAGATCCCTGCATCCATGAGCCCGTCGACCTCGATGGTCAGGTCGCGCAGCTGATTCTTCTCGCACATCGTATTGATGATGGCGAGGCGCGGGTCGACCGAGTCGAGCCCAGCCACCTCGACCTGAGGCAGCGGCGCGCGCAAACGCGCGAGGCCGCTCAGCGCGGATTCATCCGGCATCGACTTGAAACTCCCCCGGCGCGAGGATCTGAATGACGCCGCCCCAGTTGCACATCAGCTTGGAATTCATGTCGAGCGCCGGCATGTTGCCGATCAAGGTGGTCGGCACGCCGGGCACCCAGGGCGCGACCGTCATCGGCAGGCACGGCATGGGCGTGAGCACGCCCAGCGCCGCGGCGGTCGCGGCCGCGACCATCGGGTTGGCCATACTCATGCACGTCCCAAACGGCAGCACGTTCAAGAGCGGTTTGCCGTCCATGATGTTCGCGACCGGCGGGCCCGCGAGCACACGGTTGATCGGCAGCACGTTGAGGGTGCTCGGCGCGGCTCCAAAGCTGCATTGAAGCGTGGCACCTGCGCAGGCGAGAAAGGCCATGGTCGACTTCCTAGGGTGAGGGACTGCTCGCGATATCGACGTAGAGCGGCGCGAGAGTCATGGGTCCAGGTTGTTCGGTTGGGTGGCGGGATGCGTGGCGAAGATCCAGGCGAGCCGGGACAGCGTGGCAAACACAGGCATGCGCGCCTTTCGGCCCAACATGCCGCTCATGTACTGTGACGAGCACCAACGCGCGCTCACCTCATCCCCGGCGTAACGCGGATGGAGCGCGAAGATCTCGACGCGCTCGGGGACGTGCCGCTCGCCGAGCTCGCGCGCGATGAGCTCGCAGAGCTCCCTGGCGAGGCTGCCGCTGGCGGCGTCGGGCTCCGGCACGAAGACCAGTAAGAGCACGTGCGCCTCGTTGGGCCAGCGGCCAGGCAGGACGAGCAGGCTCGCCGCGCCCACCCGTGGATGGCGCTCTGCGCAGGCGGTGATCTCGTCCGCCGGCAGCGCGCGCGCTTCGGGCCCGATGTCGATGCTACCTCCCGAAGTCCAGCCTTGATCGAGCTTGGCCAGCACCAAGCGCGCGAGCGAGGCGTCCGCCTCCTCGCCACAGAGCGGCGTGTACAATCCCGTCGCATCGAGCGCTGGCAAGAGGCTCGCACCGACCTGACTGATCAGGAAGTTACGTCCGGGCGCCGGCCAGACGCGCCCCGCGTGATCGCGCTCGGCGCGCGGAGAAAAGAGCTGCGCACCTCCCGAAGCCGCGTTGTAGAGCAGGCTGAAGTGCACGATCTTGCGCTCGGCCAACAGATCGGTGAAGGTCCGCCACTTCTCGTGATCGAAGCGATCCGTCAGGCTGCGAAACCAGCTGAGGACGCCGCGGCAACAAGCTTCCCCGTGCCCGCGGATCACCTCGCGCAAGCGCGTGTCCACGCCCAGCACGCTCACGCCACACTCCGTCAGGAGCCGCGGATGCGCCGCGACGTCGGCGGTCGAGCACTCGACCCAGGTCGCGCCTGCGAGCCAGGTGGTGAGCAGCGCGAGCGGCTGGAGCTGAAGTACATCCCAGCCCGGCGCGGCCACGCGGTCCGACGCCTCGAGCGCGAGCACCAGCAGACTGTCGCGCAGTAAGGACTCATGGAGCGTGCGCGCGTCGAGCTCGTACAGCGACGCAGGAGGCCCGAACGGCGAAAACAGACGCAGCGCGCAGTCGTTCGGCACATAGCCGTGAGATGCAGCCAAAGTCGCGTCGGCGCCGGCTGCTGCCGTGAGCGGCAAGCGCGCCGCGCCGCCCGGAAGCATGTGCAGAAAGCGTTCGCCCGCAGCGACGTAGTCCGCCGCCAAAAGGGTCAATCGGTTGCGCACATACACCGCGCCGAGCGGCGGGATGGGCGTCACAGAGAGCCCCAATCGTAGGCCGGCCAAGAGCGCCACGCAGTATTCGGGCCCCACAGGCGAGAGCAGCGCGAGGCTGTCGCCGGCCGAGACGCCAGCTTTGAGCCAAGTGCTCGCGAGCGAGGCGCTGCGCGCGTGCAGCGTATCGTAAGAAGTCTCCTGAGGCGCGCCGCCACCCTCTGCGATCATCACGAGCGCCGCGCGGTTGCGGCCCAAGTGACGAGTCATGCAGTCGGCGTACACATCGAGTGCGAGCTCCGGTCGACTCTTGATGGCCCCGCTGCGCTGCGAAGCGCCCGCCCGGTACAAGGCGCGCCGGAAGTGCGCCGGGTCACGCCAGCTCGCGTGCAGCCAGCGCTCCATGAGCGGAGCCGCGGCGCGACCCGTGCGGATGAGCTTCCCGAGGTGGACGAGATCCAGCTCGGGCTCTGCCGGCGTGGACCGCTGAGGCGTCTGCGCCATTACTTCCTCATCTGTACGCGCTCGATCTCGTTGTCGCCGAGGTCTACGTACACTTCGGAGGGCAGCGGCGAGCGCAGTGGCAGGCGCCAGTTTTGCCCGGGGTTGGTGAACAGGAAGTACACGACGAGGTTCTTGGCATCGCCCTCACTCACGTTGAAGGTGACCGGGTTGCCAGGAAAGATGGGTCGGCTCTCGATCACCGACGCGTCCGCTGGATCGGCGAACAGCTTGGAGGCGACGTCATGGTAGATCTCGTTGCTGCGGATGGTCTTGGCGTCTACGTTGCGGACCATCGCATACAAGGTGTTGCCGTCGTTGCTGCGCTCACTCGAGCGGACGTAGATGCGCGTGCCGCTCACGCAAGAAGCACATAACCAGACGGACAACACGAGCGTGAGGCGCCTCATTTTGCGTCTCCCAGCGCCAGGCTTTGCTCGCGCGCGGACGCGCGCGCCTCGACCGCTGGACTCGATCCGCCGAGCGCGAAGAGCGCGAACGGATCGCCCAGCACGATGAAGCGCACGGCCGTCGCGCGCCCGCCGCCCGGCTGGTGTCGTACCTGCCAAGTGTAGAGCTGCGCGTTGTCCGGCTTCTTCACCGGGGTCGCTTTCGCCGCCGCGAGCAGGTGCAGCACGCTCCAGCTGGACGCCGGGGTTGCGAACGGCTCCGGATACAGCTTCTCCTGCGTGTCCAGGTTCATGAGCTGAATGCCTACCTGTGAGATCTGCTCGCGGGTCCAGTCGATGCGCAGCGTGGTCAGGCCCGGACGCTGATTGAAGTTGTGGATCGAAGCCTCACCCACCGACAGATACACCAGCGTCAGGCCATAACGGGGGTCGGTGCCGTGCTCGAACGGTACGGTGGCGATCTGCAGCGTGAGCGGCGCGGCGCGGCCCTTCTCGTCGTACAGCTGACTCGCGAGCTGCTCCCCGGCGCGGATCGTCTGCAGCATGCGCTCAGGCAGATCGAGCCGGTCTTGAAACACGTCGCGCAACCGATAGTGCCCCTGTGCGCGCGGGTCGGCCAGCGCAGTCATGTAGCGGCGCACGAAGCTGAACAGACGACCGGAGGTGGGGTTGAGCAAGCGGTCGAGCTCTTCGGGTTTCACGTCCTCTGCGTAGTCGTGTAGGTCGAACGGGAATTTGCGGCCGACGCGCTGCAGATCCGGCGCGAGCTGCTCCTCCCATGCCCGGCTCAACAGGCGCTGCGTGTCGCGTAGCCCGATGCGCTCCAGCTCGAAGATCGGCGCGAGGAACGGCTCGATCAGCGCGGGCGAGAGCCCGAGACTCGCGTGCCACTGGCGGATCAGCTGCGCATACGAGCCATTTTCTCCGCGCACGCTCGCGAGCGCCGCGCGTCCAGCCTGACTCAGCGCGCCTTCCAGCGTCTCGCGCGCGGGGTCGCGCTCCTCGGTGTCGTTCGACG
>CAZYWR010001031.1:0-5309 GCA_964651185.1 uncultured Polyangiales bacterium | reverse complement strand
GAGCGCGCTCGTGACCGCGCTGTCGACCTGCTTCGACGCGAGCCACAGCTCGTTCGGCGCACTTTACTTGTTCGATCGCCATCAGCATCTGCGGGTGCGTCCGCTCGGCAACCAGGGCGATGGCGCGGCGCTGGCCAGCTTTTTTGGCCACGAGGCCTGGTTGCGCGAGCTGGTGCGCGCGGGCCGCAGTGCCCTGCTCTCGTCGCCGGCGCATCTGTCTTCCCAGCCAGAGCTGCTCGACGGGCAAGATGGACGTTCCCGAAGCGGAAACTCCCAGCCACCGGAGGCAGAGCGCGACGCCATCGCGGACGTGCTGCACCGCGCGCGCGCGGCCCGCGCCATCGTCGTACCGCTCGTCTATCTGGGCCGCCCGTTCGGCGCGCTGTTCATGGCTCTGCGCGAGGAAGATCACACCGCGGAGCTCGAACAGTGGCGCATGTTCGCGGAAGGGATCGCCAGCCAAGTGACGCAGGCGCTGGCGCTCGCAGAGGCCTTCCGCGAGCGCGAGGTGGCCGAGCGCGAGGCCGAGCAGCAACGGCGGCTGGCGCGCGAGCAGGCGGCCGTGTTTCGCGCGCTGGTGGAGCACGCTCCCGACGTGGTGATGCAGCTCGACACGGGCGGGCGCATCCGCTTCATCAACCGCATGCCGCCGGGGTTCGACACGGAGCGCATGCACAGCGCGTCCTGGTGCGAGCTGATGCATCCGGAGTGTCGCCGTGAGATGCAGGGTGCGCTCGATGCCGTGCTCCAGGATGGCCTGGCCTGCACGCTGGAGACGCGTGGGGAGGGCTCCGACGGCGTGACGTGCTGGTTCGAGAGCCACCTCGGCCCCATCCGCGCCGGCGACGAGATCGTGGGCGCCCTCGTGATCCAGCGCGACGTGTCCCGCAAGCGTCAGAGCGAGCCCGCCCCGTGATACGCCGAGCGCTTCGAGCACAGGCCCAAGTGCGCGCCGCGCAGAGCGCGCGAGCGGCTCAGCGCCCGATCAGCCGCGTCAACGCGGCCTGGAAGTCCGCGATGCCGACGTCGATGTGCTCGACGACCCGGCCGTAGAGGAGCGCTGTCGGGACGTTGCGTCCGGGGCGCTCGCGCTCGGCTTCGCGGAGCTCGTAGAGGATGATGCGCTCGAGTCGCGTCAGGCCATCGCGCACATCGGGGAGCGCACCGAGTAGCTCCCGGCCTGCGCGTGCCGGGTCAGGCTCGGCGGATTGCGCAGGGGGTTGGCTGCGGCGCGTGCTCATGACGTGCTCAGGATGCATGCTCGCGGCCGTGCACGCACGCCCGCGACTGCTTTCCATGCTGCTGCTCTCTTGCGGGCTCGCCTGTTCGAAGGCCGAAATTGCCCGAGAAGGCGCGACGAGCGCGCGCGCGAGCGACGCCGGGCAAGCCCGCCCCCCCGAGGAGCCGAAACCAGTCGCGGTGGACGCCGCGGCGAGCGCGCCCGAGCAGGGCAGGGCTCGCCCAAGCAGCCTGCGCGCACCGCCTCACGGCTGCGCGATCGCCGAGGAACAGGAGCTCGGCGCGAGCGAGCGCGGGCTCGCGTTGTACCTGGGTGGACTTCCCGCCGTGCTCGCAGTCGCCACAGACGGCCGCGCGCTCGCGCTCTGGACGCCTTCGCCAGCCGGCCGTTTCGCCGCCGGTCCTCGCGTTTCCCTCGATGCCGCGTGGTCGCGCGGCGCGGTCGCGTGCGCGGCGAGCTGCGAGCTCGCCTGGGTGGACGCGCGCGGTCAGCTGCTCGCGCTCTCGTTCGAGCGCGCGGGCTTCACGTCGCCTCGCACGTTCGCGAGCCACGCCGATCGCCGTTTCGCGCCGGCAGTCTCGCAGCTCGGCGACAAGGTGCTCTACGCTTATACGGCGACCGTGGACGAAGCCATGCACACCTTCTTGGTCGAGCGGCGCGGAGGGCAGGTGAGCCCGCCGCGCGACCTCGCGCCGCCCGGCCAAGGCGCTGCCGCGCCCGTGTTCGTGCTGGGTACGCCGAGGCCGATCCTGGTGGCGCTCGACGCGCACGCGGGCGTCTCGCCGCTGCTCGAGTGGACCTTCGACGCCGCGGGAAATCCCAGCGAAGCACTCGTACGTACGCCGGTGAGCCAGCCCTATACGCCGCCGCTCCTCGCCGCGGTGCAGATGCCCGATGCGGAGATCGAGGTGGCCTACACCGCGATCGGTCGCGTCGCGATGACGGCGATCGGGCGCGTGCCGCTGCGCCGCGCGGTCGAGCCGACCGCGCTCTTGCCTTCGCGCGGCTACGGCGAGCTCTCGTTCAGCGCGGCGCGCGGGCATCGCGTCGCGCTGTTCGCGCTCGAGGTCCCGAGCAGCCCTGCAGCGGACGCGCCACGGGGGCTCGCGCTCAAGCTCTTGTCCGGCGGCGAAACCTACGACGGACCGAACATCGAGTCCGGCGCTGGCGTGCGGCGGCCGAGCCTCGCGAGCGGCCCGGCCCCGGGCGCCTTCCTGCTCGCCTACACGCGCGGCGGCGCGTTATTCGCCGCACAGCTCGCGTGCGATGATTGATCGCCGCGGCCCGAACGCGCTGGCGCCGGCACACAGAAAGCCGGCTACTTCTTTTGCACCAGCTTCGCCGCGAAGCTGTCCTTGAGCGAGATCGTGCGGTTGAACACGAGCGCGCCGGGGCGCGAATCGCGCTCGTCCGCGCAGAAATAGCCGACGCGCTCGAATTGAAAGCGCGCTCCCGGCGCGACCCCCGCGAGGCTCGGCTCGAGCTTGGCTCCGCGCACGCGCTCGAGCGAGTTCGGGTTCAAGTACGCGGTGAAGGGCTTGCCCTCGCGCTCGTCCATCGGGTCTTCGACGGTGAACAGCCGGTCGTACAAGCGCACTTCGGCGTCGAGCGCGTGCGGCGCGCTGACCCAGTGGATGGTGCCCTTCACCTTGCGCCCGTCCTTGGGCTGGCCGCCGAGCGAGTCGGGATCCCACGTGCACTTGAGCTCCACGATCTCGCCCGCTGCGTTCTTGACCACCTCGCGGCACTTGATGATGCAGGCGTAGCGCAGCCGCACCTCGCCACCCGGCGCGAGCCGGAACCAGCCCTTGACCGGTTGCTCCATGAAGTCGTCGCGCTCGATGTACAGCTCGCGGGTGAGCGGCACCTTGCGGCTGCCCCAGCTCGGCTCCTCACTGTTGTAGGGGGCATCGAGCTCGATCGTCTCGCGCTCGGGGAAGTTCTCGAGCGTGATCTGGAGCGGCCGCAAGACCCCTAGCACGCGCTTGCTGGTCGCGTTGAGGTCCTCGCGCACGGCGTGCTCGAGCAGGCTCACGTCCACGATGCTGTCGCGACGCGACACGCCCACGCGCTCGCAGAAGCGGCGGATCGCGGCCGGCGTGTAGCCGCGCCGGCGCAGCGCCGAGAGCGTCGGCATGCGCGGGTCGCTCCAGCCGTCGACGTGCCCTTCCGTGACGAGCTGCTTCATGCGCCGCTTGCTCAGCACCGTGTAGGTCAGCGCCAGCCGCGCGAACTCGGTTTGCTCCGGCACCGGATCGAACTCGAACTGGCTCACCAGCCAGTCATAGAGCGGGCGATGATGCGCGAACTCGAGGGTGCACAGCGAGTGCGTGATGCCCTCGAACGCGTCCGAGAGCGGATGGGCGTAGTCGTACATCGGGTAGATGCACCAGGCATCGCCGGTCCGGTGATGATGCGCGCGCTTGATGCGGTAGAGCAGCGGGTCGCGCAGGTTCACGTCGGGCGAGGCCATGTCGATCTTGGCCCGGAGCACGTGCTCGCCGTCTTTGAATTCGCCGGCGCGCATGCGCGCGAAGAGGTCGAGGTTCTCCTCCACGCTGCGCCCGCGATACGGGCTGTTCGCCCCGGGCGTATAGAAGTCGCCACGGTTCTTGCGGATCTCCTCGAGGCTCTGGGTGTCGACGTAGGCCAGTCCGTGCTGGATCAGCGACACCGCGCACTCGTACAGGCGCTCGAAGTAGTCCGACGCGTAATACTCGCGCTCGCCCCAGTCCGCGCCGAGCCAGCGCGCGTCGCGCTTGATCGACTCCACGAACTCGACGTCTTCGTTGGCGGGGTTGGTGTCGTCGAAGCGCAGGTTGCACTTGCCGTAGGGGGCGAGCGCCGCGATCCCGAAGTTCAGCACGATCGATTTGGCGTGGCCGATGTGCAGGTACCCGTTCGGCTCCGGCGGAAAGCGCGTATTCAGGCGCCCCTGGAACTTGTTGGAGGCGAGGTCGGCCTCCACCAGCTCGCGGATGAAGTTCGGGGCGTTTTCTTCGGGGCTCGGCTCGGGAGGGCTCGGGCGTGCGCGCGCGTCGGCCATATGCTCGCATTTATAGCAGAGCTCACGGATCGCCAGCTCGGTGCTGGTGCCCGGCCTGTGCCCGGCCGGATCGCCACATCGTGTCGTCGGGGGCGCCAGCCCAGGCCGAAAGGTGAGACAAACTGCGCATCATGCGTTGGCCCGGATCGTGAATATGTTGCTGGGTGATGGTGAGGAGTACGCGTTCACGACCCGTGCTCAGGAGATGTGCCATGACCCTGCGACAGTCAGAAACCATGCTTCGTCTGATGGTGGGCCTCGCTCTCGCCTTCGGGTTCATCGGTTTCGCCACCCACGGCCAGGCGGCTCACGCGGCGCACCTTGCCGGCACGACCGCTGCGCCGGTCGCGGCGCTACCTCACTGAAGCCCTGCGATCGCCGGCGCTGAGCGGCGAAAAACCATGAGGGCCCGCGGTTCTGCGGCCCTGCTGCGCCCCCCGCGCTGCGCCCTGAGATCGTGCGCACACGCGTCGACGCCGCGCGCTCCGTTGCGTACAGTGGGCGGGCTTGATCCGGTCGGCCTTTCCCGTCATTGGCGATGAAGTCGCCACCTTCCTGACCCAGGGCGTCTCCGTGCTGGTCGGGTCGTGTGACGCCTCACGCGTGCCGGGATGCATGCGGGCAGTCGGCCTCAAGCTGCACGACGATCGCCGTCACGCCACGGTGTATCTCCCCGAGTCGACGAGTCGTCACACCGTAACGAATGTGGCGGAAAATCCCCGCATCGCGATCTTAACGTCGTACCCGCCCGACCACCGCTCTCTCCAGCTGAAGGGGAATGTGACGCGGGTCGCCAGCGCGGCGGCGAGCGACCAAGCTTTCATCGAAGAATATTTATCCACCTTCGGGCGTGTGCTCGAGCTACTCGGCATGCCTCACGAGCTGGTGGACCGGATCTCCCACTGGCCGAGCGTGGCGCTGGAGTTCCGGATCGAGGAGCTGTACGTCCAGACACCCGGGCCCGGCGCGGGCGCGAAGTTCGCGGGGCAGCTATGAGCGTCGATGCGCGCGGGCCTGCCCGTG
>CAZYWR010001030.1:0-3098 GCA_964651185.1 uncultured Polyangiales bacterium | reverse complement strand
CGCGTGGTGCCTTGCTTGCGATCGAACAGCGGGATGCCGGCGCTGACGCCGCCGCCGTAGCGCCAATAGTCGCCGCCTTCGCCCTCGCGGTGCGCGCGCAGGGCGTGCACATCCACGGCGACCTCGGGCAAGAGCCCCGTCGTGCGCGAGATGCCCGTGCGCCGGCCGGCCGCCTCGAGGCGCTTGCCGAGCGCCTTCAAGTCGAGGCTCGCGGAGATCGCGCGCGTCTCGAGATCGTGCTCGGAGAGCGCGAGCTCCGCCGGCACGCCCGGCAGCCCGCCCGCGAGGCGCCACGCGGTGTCCGCGCCGTAGAGGCCGAGCAGCCGCTGCATGCGCTCGCGCTCGTCCGCGACGGCGAGCTCCAGCTTCGCCACTTCGATGCGCGCGTTCTCGTAGGCGACGATCTGACGCGACGCCGCGAGCGCCGGCACGTTGCCCGCCTCGCGCAGCGCGACCGCCGCGTCGCGACCGGCGGCCAGCGCGTCCAGGGTCTGCTGCGCGTAACGCAGGCGCTGCTCGGCGGCGGCCAGCGCGTAGTAGGCGCTCCGCACCTCGAAGCCGAGCTCGATCACTTCGCCCGCCACGTCGAAGCGCGCCGCCTCGAGCTCCGCGCCCGCCGCGCGCGCCGCCAGCGGCGCCAGCACCAGCGACGTGACGTCGTACTCGGCGCGCAGCTCGAACGCGCTGTCGCGCTCCGGCAGGAGCTCGACCTCGAACACGGGATTGGCGATCAAACCCGCCTGCATCAGACGTCCGCGCGGCACGCCCAGCTCATGCAGATCCGCGCGCAGCTCGCGGTTGTTGAGCAGCGCGATGCGCACGGCCGTGTCCGGCGTCACGGGCTGTGCGAGCAGCGCGCGGGCATCGCGATCATGGCCGAGCTCGGCCCGCGCGTCGCGAACCGGCGGCAGCGCCTGCACCCGGGCGAGGCTCTGCACGCGCTGGACGTCCGAGCCGATGCTGCGCGAGGCACACGCGGCGAGGAGGCATGCCGCGAGCGTCCAGGCCGAACTTTCAATGCGCGCCATGCTGGTGATGCCCTCCGTGGTGATCGTGGCCGTGCTGGCTGTGGCCCGAAGGGGCATGCCCCCCGGCCGCGTCGCCCGCGCCTGCATCGCCAGCGTTCGGCTCGCCCGCACCGCCGCGCGCATTATCGTTCGCCTCGCCCGCACCACCGCGCGCGTCATCGTTCGCCTCGCCCGCACCAGTGCGCGCATCATCGTTCGCCTCGCCCGCGCGAGCGCGCGCTTCGACCTCCCCTGCTTGCGGGGCGAGCCCCGGCCAGCCGCGCGCTTCTTGGCCCGGCAGCGGCGGATCGGAGGCGAGCGCGCGCGTCACGTCGGCGGGCGGCGCGGCCGCGACCTGTCGCGACACGGGCGAATCGGCAGGATAGCGCTCGGGCGCGCGGCGGCTGGCGCAGCCGCACGCAGCGCAGAGCCCAAGGCCAATCCAGGTTCGCAGGAAGGTCATGATCCTCCTCCTTCGCGCGCGAAGCCCGCCGCGCATGCAGCGCTCGAAAACCATTTCCAGCTCGCGCAGCAGGTCCGCATGCCTGTGCGCGGTCCTGTCATGCTTGCTGCGCGCTTGCCAGTCCTGGCGCGTGGCCGCAGGCTGAGGCCTCGAAAGAACCCGCGCACGGACGTGGCCTGGCCAGACGTCACGCGACTTCGGCGCGAAAAGGCGACGATACACGACCAGGAGGCTTCGGTATGCGCAATCACGTGAGCACAGGAGCGCTCGTCGCGGCCATGGCCGCTGGCTTATTCACGGCCGGAGCGCCGGCCGCCCCCCAAGCGGCGGACTCGGACAAGGTGCACGGTAAAGGCATCAACGGGTGCAAAGGCAAGGGCGCGTGTCACTCCGCTGGAGCCAACGCCTGCGCCGGCAAGAACGAGTGCAAAGGCAAGGGCTGGGTCGAGGCGACCGAAAAGGAGTGCAAAGACAAGGGCGGCAAAGTCGAAAAGGGCGACAAGGCACCGAAGCACTGAGCTCGCACCCCGATGTCTGCGTCACCTCCGCTCGGGCACGGCATCGGCCTGCGCCATCCGCACTATCGCGAGCTGTTCGAGCGGGTCGCGCGCGGCGAGTCGCGCGGCGCCGGGCTGGAGTGGCTCGAGGCGATCTCGGAGAACTTTTTCGAGCCGGGCGGCCACCCGCGCAGCGTGCTGCGGCGGCTGCGCGAACATTACCCGATCGCGCTGCACGGGGTATCGCTGGCGCTTGGATCGGCCGAGGCGCTCGACCCGGATTACCTGACGAAGCTCTGCGCGCTCGCGCGCGAGATCGAACCAGCGCTGGTGTCCGATCATCTGTGCTGGGGCCGCGTGGACGGTTGCTATGCGCACGACCTCTTGCCGCTGCCGTTCACGGAGGAGGCGCTGGCGCACATGTGCGAACGCGTGAACGAGGTGCAAGAGCGGCTCGCTCGCCCGCTCGCGATCGAGAACGTGTCGAGCTATCTGCAGTTCACATACGACGCGATGTCAGAGTGGGAGTTTCTGAGTGCGCTCGTCGCGCGCACTGGCTGCACGCTCCTGCTCGACGTCAACAACGTATTCGTGAGCGCGCACAACCACGGCTTCGACGCGCAAACGTTCATCGCGGCGCTGCCTCCGAGGGCCGTCACGCAGATCCACGTCGCCGGTCACAGCGCGCAGGGTGGCCTGTACCTCGATACCCACGACGCACCGGTGCCGCCCGAGGTATGGGCGCTCTATCGCCTGGCGCGCGCGCGCTTTGGACCGGTCTCGACGTGCGTGGAGTGGGACGACGAGCTCCCACCGCTCGCGCGCGTGGTCGCCGAGTCCGCCCGGGCCGCCGACATCGCAGCCGCGCTGACGCGGGCGGCCGGCCCCTGCGCGTTCGACGGCCGACCGCCCGCGGGCGAAGCGCGGAAAATGGCGCGGGCGGCGCATGCTGCGAGCGCGCGCAGCTCGGAGTCTGTCGTGGCACACCCGGCTGCACCCGCATCGAGCCCCGCGCCCAGCATGCGCGCCGTGCAAGCGCGCTTTTGGGCGCGCATCCGCCGTGACCCACCGTCCGATACGGAGCTCGACTCCCGCGCACGTGCGATCGATCGAGAGGCGCCATGGGCGGCG
>CAZYWR010001029.1:0-3288 GCA_964651185.1 uncultured Polyangiales bacterium | reverse complement strand
CGACGTCGCGCGCGGCGAGCGGGACGGAGCGCGTTCCGTCGTGGCGCGTATGGCCGGATGCCAAGAGGCGCGCGATGTCGGCCGCGAGCTCGTGCGCGAGCGCGCGCCGGAGTCCTTCGGCGCTCGTGTCCTCGGCGCGCGCGAGCGCGAGATCGAGCGGCGCAGTGCCGTCATTCGCGGACAAGCGCGCGCGCGCCGTGTCCGGCGCGCGCACGGGCTGGTAGCCGATCTCGGCGCGCAGGAACGGGTGTTGGACGTGGCCATAGAGAGCGTTGAGCGCAGCGATCAGCGGCGGGTCCGAGCGCCAGTTCACGTCGAGCGTGTACACGCGTCCGGCGGCGTCGCGGCGCGCCTGGAGGTAGGCGGCCAAGTCCGCGCCGCGAAAGCCGTAGATCGCCTGCTTCGGGTCGCCGATCAAGAAGAGCGGCGCGCCCGCGCTCGCGAAGATGCGGCGGAAGATCCGGTACTGCACTGGATCGGTGTCTTGGAACTCGTCGACCAGCGCGGCGCGGTAGCTCGCGCGCAGCCGCGCGCACAGCAGCGCGCCGCCGGGCCCAGCGAGCGCGAGGTCGAGATCGCCCAGGAGCGCATCGAAGGTGCGCACCCCGGCTTCGCGCGTGCGCCGCGCGAGCTCGCGCTGCAGATAGGCGACGAAGCGCCGCCGGAACGCGAGCTCCAGGCTCTGTTTGGTCTCGGCGAACGCACGGTCGCGCTCGAAGAGCGCTTCGGCAGCATCGAAGAAAGCATGCTCGGGCGCCGCGCCGCGCGATTTTTCGCGCAGCCCCGAGCGCGTGAACGCGGCGAAGCTCTTGCTCGCGGAGAACGCGCCCGGCTCTTCGCCGTCCAGCAGGTCGTCGATCTTCGCCGCCCACGCGATCGCGTGCTGGCCGATGCCCTTCACACCACATGCCAGCGCGACGATGCCGTCTCGCTGCGCGCGCCACAGGCGCTCGACGCCGGTGAGGGCCGTGCGCCAGCCCTCGACGTCGAAGTCCCGCTCGTCCACTTGCTCCGGAAGGAGCCGAAGCTGCCGGCCGCCCGCGCGCAAGGCCAGCTGGCGCAAGGTCTCCGGCTCCCTGGCCAACGTGCGCGCGCGCAAGGGCGTGGTTTCGTAGAGTTCGCGCATCACATAGTCGCTCGCGATCTCGTCGAGCAGCGGCGCTGCGTGCGCGCTGAGCTCGGCGTCGAAACCCGAGCCGCTCTCGAACGCATGATCCGACAAAACGCGCTGGCAAAAGGCGTGAATCGTGAGCACCGGCGCCTGGTCGACACCCGCGAGCGCGCGCTCGAGCCGAGCGACTACCTGCGCGTCCCCGAGCGAGCGCGCCGCGCGCGCACACACGCGCGCGAGGAGCGCGTCGTCGCTCGGCTCCCCGCGCGCCACGCGGAGCGCCAGCGCGAGCCGCTCGCGGATGCGATCGCGCAGCTCCGCGGTGGCCGCGCGCGTGTAGGTCACGACCAAGACTTGGTCGATGTGGAGGCCGCGCTCGAGCAGCAGGCGCACGAACAGGCTGGTGATCGTGTACGTCTTGCCGGTGCCCGCGCTGGCCTCGATCACGGCGGTGCCAGCGAGCTCGAGCGCTTCTGGATCGAGTGCGTCCATCAATCGGACTCCTGCGAGCCTGCGAGCAGAGCTCCGAAGAGCGTCGCGGACAGCTCGGCGAAGCGCACGGTCTCGCTGCCGTCGCTGGCCCACAGCTCGCCCAACGCCGCGAGCTGCTCGCGGCTGAAGACCTGGAGCACGTGCGGGTCATCGGCTGCCGCACCCGGCTGGCCGCGTCCCGGCATGAGCTTGAGCTCGGCGCGCGCGAGCGCCTCCGCTTCGGACAAGCCCTTGGCGCGGTCGCGGGCGAAGCCGTCCGCCGCGTCGTGAAAGAGCGGCAGCGGCATGCACATGCCTATGCGATAGAGCCGCAAAAGCTCGGCGAGCAGCCGCGCTGCGTCCGCGATCGGCCCGAAGGTGACGAGCTCCGCGTCTTTCTTCTGTTCGCGCCCGATCAAGATGGTCGTCATCGGCGCCGCGCCGGCGGCGCACAGCGCGAGATGTTCGATGAACACCGAGAGCCGCCGGCGCGCGTGGAGCTTTCCGACCGAGCGCACCACGCGCGCCTCGCGTTCGAGGCAGGTGAAGCGGCCCGATAGCCGGCCGGTCGCGAGCTCCAGCTGGAAGCTGCGATCGGGCAGGGCGGTCCCGATCGGATAGGCAGCGAGCACGCTGTCTACCTGCGCCTCCAGCTCGCTGAGCTGTGCGTATCCGAGCGCACCGGGGGCGAGCCGTCCCGCCTTGGCCAAGAGGCGCGCGCGCTCGCGCTCGGGCAAGCGCTCACGCTGGCGAAGCAAATCGTCGGCGATGCGGAAGCGCTCGAGCGCGTCGAGCTCGAGCGGCTCGCGATCCGCGACTTCGTCGATCTCGCGCGGCAAGTAGAGCTGAAGCCGCTCTTTCAGGAACATCTCCTGCGGATAGCGGAAAAAGCGAGTCAGCCCCTCGAGCGACAACACGGGGCGCGCGGCGAGCGGCGGCAGCGGCGCGCGCGCAAACGCTCGCGGCGCACGCTTCGGGGCACGCAGCGCGCGCGCGGAGGCTGCCGCCGCTTCGTCGTAAGACGCGAAGGCGGCGCTCGCGCTGCGCTGAAAGTAGCGCGGGTCGAAGCGATGAAGCGCGTGCTCGTGGCGGATCGCCTTCGCCAGGGAGCCCTCGAGGCCGAGGCTCAAAGTGCAGCCTTCGTCCGCGAAGACGAAGTGCTCATCGCAGAGGCGCAGCAGTTGATCGACGAGCACCGAGGCGGGGCGCGCGCGGTCGTCCTGCGCGCTCTTGCCGACGTAGCTGATGTGCAGCGCCTCGCGGGCCGACAAGAGCGCCTCCAGGAAGAGCTGACGATCGTCGTCGCGCAGGTTGCGATCGCCCAGCTGCGGAGCGTCCGCCATCACGTCGAAGCTCGGCCGCGGCGCGCGCCGCGGGAACGACTCGTCGTCCATGCCCAGCAGGCACACGACGCGAAACGGGATCGCGCGCATCGGCACCGGCTCGCAGAAGGTCACGCCGCCCGCCAGAAAGCCCACGTTGACGCGCCCGCGATCGAGCCGCGGCTCGAGGAGCTGGCGCATGGTCGCGAGCGTCACCGCACCATGGAAGCTCGCGCGCTCCGCGTCGCGCGCGAGCTCCGCGAGCACGCTGCGCAGCGCGTGGTGCTCGATCGCGAGCTCGCCGTCATCCGAGAGCATGGCCGCGAGCAGCTCGATCGAGCGCGCCGCGAGCTCGGCCGGCGGAAGCGGCGCCGACAGCGCGCG
>CAZYWR010001028.1:0-3214 GCA_964651185.1 uncultured Polyangiales bacterium | reverse complement strand
CGCTCACGACCTTCTTTGCGAGCCCGGCGATCGGCGAGTTGGCGAGCCCCGGATGAGAGGGCGTGTTGCTGCGTCGCCAGGTCGGCGAGCTCGCGGTCCGATACGAGGCCACCAGCAAGCGCGCCAGGATCGTCCTCGGCCGCAGGCTCCGCGCGCGCCGTGGGGACTGCAGGCTCGTCGCTCTGTTCGAGCTCGTCCAGCTCCTCGCGTGAGAGCAGACCGGGCATCAGTCGACCGCCCCGACGCCGGCGTCCTGCGGCTGTCGGTAGCTCGCGCGGAACGGGGTCTCGTCCCGCGGGACCTCAGTCGCGCTCGGTCGTCCGACCACGAAGCCGAGCGCCTTTGCGCGCTCGATCTTGTCCGGCGCCACGCGCGCGGTCTGGCCAGTGTCAGGGTTCACCATGTCGATCAGGCGCGTGCCTCCGCCGATCTGACCCCGTGCGCCGCCGCTCGAGGGAGCGAGCCCGCCGGCCGTGCCGTACTGCATGTCGCCGCCTGCACCGTTCCCTGCGCCGGCCGCGCCGCCTCGACCGCGCGTGAGCGCGTTTCGCCGCGCGTCGTACTCCGCCAGCATGAGCTTCAAGCCGTTCTTGCGGACCTTCGGATCGCCGGAATCGATCCCCCAGCTCGCGCGCTTCTCGGCCTGCTCAGCGGGCGGAAGCGCGGCACCCGACTCGTCGCGCAGGAGCGCCAACGAAACGTTCTTGATCGCCGCTTCGTCCTCGAGGCCTTGCTCGGAGCGCGAGACGTCCGGCGCGTTCGCCGACCACGGATGCGGCGCGCCGCGCGTTGCGGCCATCTCGCGAATGCGGTCGACCGATGGCGCTACGCCCTCGAACAGGCGCAGCGTCTTGCGCTCGCCGTCACTGAGCTTGGGGCCTTCCGCGGCCTCTGCAGCGGTCTTACTGGTCTGCGCCCGCTTGCCTTCGAGCTCGGCTTGGGCCGCGATCGGCTTGTTCATGCTGTTGAGCATCTCGAGGCCGCGTGGGCCGTACATGGCGGCGACCATCGGACGGTCCGATTCTGGCGTCTGCGCGAGCGCACGCGTGAGCACCGTGTCTTCCTGAAGCTGACCGAGCTCCTTCTCGCGACGCCCGCGAATGTCGAGCTGGTGAGAGATTGCCTGGTCCTCGACGCCGCGGGCGAGCTTGCGTGCAACGGCCTTCGCTTCCTCGCTACCTGCGTCTTCTTCGGCTGCCTTGAGCGAGTTGAGCGTGTTCGCGGCCACGATGTTCGAGAGCGTCGCCTCCTGGTGGAGCTCGCTTTCCATGCCCATGTTCTCGTGGCGGTTCATCTCGAGGAAGGCGTTGCGCAGCTTGTCGCTACCCTCGACTCCGGCCGCCCAGCGCTGCACATCGTCGCCCATCATCTGGCCGAGCATCGACAGCCCGCGTCCAATCCCGCCGCCGCGCGGAGTCATAGACAGCACGGTGCCAATGATCTGCAGCGCGCGCCCTTTGCTCGTGTCAGGCGGGCTCCCGAGCTGTTGCTGCATGGAGCGGAGCGCCTTGTACGCTTCCTCGGTGTTCGCATCCTTGCGCGCCATCGCGGCGTCCCGGCGCTGCTGGAGCTCGTCCGTGCGCATCTGCCCTGAAACCGCGTCCTCCCGGTAGAGCTTCGCGGAATCGGCGTGCTGTTGAGCCTTCACGTCGCCCAACGCGAGGTCGTCCGCGATCTGGTCGTTCACGTTCTGGGTCGCACGCGCCTGCAGCGCTTGCGTGCTCGCCTGAGGGTTGAACGTCGGCGGCTGCGTCGGGCGGTACTGGCTACCTGTGCGCGCGAGAGCCGCGTCGATGTTCTCTGGCAACAGGCGCTCCCCGGGCTGGGCAGCGGGAACGGCCGCGGGTTGCTGCTCAGCCTCGGGGAGACGGTAGCCGCTCCCCGTGCGCGCGAGCGCCGTGTTGACGTCGGGCGCAGGCGTGGCGCTGAACCGCGGCACGGGCGCAGCACCGAGGTTTTCGTTGCTCGGATATTGCCGTTGGAAGTCGGCAGCGATCGCAGCGCGCTGCGGGTTCACGGGGTTGATTGCTGGCGGCGGCGACGGAACGTCCCGGCCCTGGCCAGCGATCGACAGCGCGCGCTGCACATCCGGCGAGCTCGCGTCGAAGGGGTTGCTCGCGATCGCCGCGGGCACGCTCTCCTGAGCTGACATGTCGCGTAGCGCCTGCTCGCGTCGCAGCTGATCGACGTAATCCGGGTCGGCCCCGCTGATCGAGAGCGCGTCGGCGAGGTTGCCGAGGTTGATGTTGCCCCATGCCATCAGATGAACTCCTGCGCTGCACTCGCCATCGCGCCGGCGCGCGGGTTCCTCTGGCTCAGCATCTGCCCGCCAACGTTCATTGCGGCCGCGCTCAATCCGCCGGTGTAGTAAGCCGCGACTGCGCTCACGACCTTCTTTGCGAGCCCGGCGATCGGCGAGTTGGCGAGCCCCGGATGAGAGGGCGTGTTGCTGTCACCGTCGCTCTGCGGAGACGCGCCGGTCATCGGTGAGTTCATGAGGCCGGGGTACTTCGGCTGCCCGCCCCCTGCGGAATCGAGCATGCTCGCGCCCTGCTGCATCCTGCCGACCCAAGCAGGCACCTGCGGCGTCGTGGGCTGCGGTGGCGGCACATAGGAGCTCCCGGTGCGCTGGAGCGCCTCCTGAGTTCCCTCCGGCATCTGGAACTCGTCGTTTCCGCGCGAGAGCTGCAGCGCGCGCGAAATGTTGCCGAGATTGACGTTATCGAACATGCATCACCCCGATCCGAGAAGACTCTTGGTCGGCCCCATGTCGGCCGAGTCGAGCGCGCCCTTCAGTCCGTTGCCCAGATTCGAGAAACGTTGGAGGGCGCCGACCAGCCCGCTGTTCTGCGCCGCCGCGTACTTGTTCTGCGCGTTCAGCTGATCGGCGGTCAGCTGGGTGCTGTTGATGCCCGCCTGTTGATTCAACCACTGTCCTTGGTTCGTAAGGCTCGCGTCGACGAGCCCGCCCTGCAGCTGCGCACTCTGCCCGAGCAGGTACTGATCGCGCTGATTCATGAGCTCCGTTGACTGTTGGTCCATGCCCAGGAGCTGCCCGTACGCGTTCGTGGTGTTCAGGGCGGAGTCGTAGAGGCGGCCTGCATTCGAGTCGGCCGCGAGCATCGCATTGTGCGCCTGATCGGACGCGCCAAGGTAATACTTGTCCGCGTTCTGGTCGTAGACGTCGAGGACGTTCTTCGCCTGGTCCTCGGCG
>CAZYWR010001027.1:0-1884 GCA_964651185.1 uncultured Polyangiales bacterium | reverse complement strand
AGTGCGCGTACAGCCCTTCCTGGGTGGGCTTGTTGTAGTAGGGCGCGATCAGCAGCGAGCCGTCGGCGCCGTGCTCCTGCGCGAACTTGGTCAGCCGCACGCTCTCCCGGGTGCTGTTCGAGCCCGTCCCGGCGATCACCTTCAGGCGCCGGTTCGCGCGCTGGATGCAGAACGCGATCACGCGCTCGTGCTCGTCGTGGCTCAAGGTCGCGGACTCGCCGGTGCTGCCGCACGGCACGAGTCCATCGATCCCCCCGGCGATCTGGCGTTCGATCAGCTTGGCGAGCGCGCCGTAGTCGACCTCGCCATCGCGAAACGGCGTAATCAACGCCGTATAAGTGCCCTCAAACATGGCTATCTCCCGCCCTCTGCCCAGCGCTCGTACGAGCGCGCACGGGGCAAGTTGCTTCGCATGGACGCGTATCCATTGCAACACGCGCCGATGGCAGCGCGCCGGTGGGGGCAGGTTCGGGTCGCGGGTGAGCGAGGAAGCATGCCCCATGTTGGCTCTTGAAAGGCGCCGGAAACCTCCCTTATCCTACTTTTCCTCCCTGATTCTTGGCTGCTTGGCTTACGAGATTGGCTTGTGCCAGCTGCTCTTGTGCGCGCGGCTGGCGCGGATGGAGTCGCGTCCCATGACCATGCTGTCGAAGGAAACCGTTGCGCAACGGGTCACCCCGGGCCGGATTCGCTGGTTCCGCAAGGAAGTCCATGCGGTGCGCGGGCCGGAACCGATCGCCGTCGTGCGCAAGCGGCGCGCGGAGGGCGAGACCCTGGCGCCCGTCGTGCTGGTGCACGGCTTCGGCCAGAACCGCTACGCCTGGCACATGTCGAACCGCAGCTTTGCGAACTACCTCGCAGATCGCGGCTTCGACGTGTTCAACGTGGATCTGCGCGGCCACGGGCGCTCGAAGAAGCTCGGCTCCGCGCAGAGCCGCGGCATCGACGACTACATTCGCGGCGACGTGCCGGCGGTGCTCGATGAGGTGCTGTCGTTGAGCGGCTTCGCCAAGGCGTTCTTCGTGGGCCACTCGCTCGGCGGCCTGTGTGCTGCGGCCGCGAGCGCACGCCGGCCCGACAAAGTTGCGGGGGTCGTCACCATCGGCTCCCCGCACGCGCTCGGGCGCGGCCACTTCGTGCTCGGCAACGGTCTACGCCTGCTCGGCCATACCGTGGGATCGGTCGGCATGTTTCGCGGTTCGCAACGGCGCTTTCGCGTCGACTTGATCGGCAAGGCGGTGCACGCCACGCGTTTCGCCTTCGATTCGCGCTTTGCCCCCATCCCGGTGCGCGGCTGGAAGCCGGGCGCATTCGAAGACGGCGAGCTAGCCAATTACCTGCGCTCGTTCGACGCCGAATCGTTCAGCACTGTGGACGATATGATCCTGCTGGCGATGACAGGCGAGCTGCGCTCGCGCATCGACGGTACGAGCTACACGCGCTTGATCGAGCACAGCGAGCTGCCGCTGCTCGCGCTCTCGGGCGCTTCGGATCTACTCGCGAACCCCGGCGCCGTGAAACCGCTCTTCGAGCGCAGTCGCGCCCGCGATAAGCAGTACATCAAGGTGGACGCGGGCCACGGCGACCTGCTGGTCGGCCGGCAGGCGCCGGACGAGGTGTGGCCGGTGGTCGGCAACTGGCTGTGGGCGCGGCGCGAGGCCGTGCTCACGCACCGCCTGGCCAAGCCCGCCCTTCTCGCTGGCTGAAGCGCCGTTCGAGCCGTGCAGCCGGGTCCCGCATGCCGTACGCGCCGCGGCTGCCGTTCGAGCCGTGCAGCCGTGCGCGCATGCCGTGCGTGCCGCGGCTGCCGTTCGAGCCGTGCAGCCGTGCGCGCCGCGGAATCGTCCTCGGCGACCTCGCGTGCGGGCGATGAGGCCACGTACG
>CAZYWR010001026.1:0-2361 GCA_964651185.1 uncultured Polyangiales bacterium | reverse complement strand
CTCGCGGAGGCGCTCGCAGCGCAGCTGGGCCTACGGCCTGGCGAGATGGGCGATGGGATCGCGCAACACCTCGCCAACCGCCACGGCGTGCGCACGACGACCGCCAAGCTGGATGATCAGGGGCCCACCTTACAACGCCGGTACGATCCGAGCGCGCGCGTCTTGCAGCTGTCGCCGCACCTCTTGCCGGGACAGCGCGCGTTTCAGCTCGCCACCCAGCTCGCATTGCTCGAGGCGGGCGAGCAGATCGCGCGCATCGTCGAAGACGGCGGCTTCTCGAGCGACGAGGCGGGTCGCCTGGCGCGCATCGGCCTCGCTCACCATTTCGCGGGCGCGCTGCTCATGCCCTACCGTACCTTTCTCGAGGCCGCCGAGCAGATGCGCTACGACATCGATCGCCTGCGCCGCTATTTTTCGGTCAGCTACGAGACCACCTGCCATCGCCTGAGCACCCTGCAGCGACCAGGCGCGCCTGGCGTTCCGTTCTTCTTCATGCGCGTCGACCGCGCTGGCAACATTTCAAAGCGTCAGTCAGCGACGGACTTTCACTTTTCACGCGTGGGCGGCACCTGTCCGCTGTGGAACGTCTACGAGGCCTTTGCGCAACCCGAGCGGATCTTGCGGCAGATCGCGCAGATGCCGGACGGTCGGACCTATCTCTGGATCGCGCGCGCGGAGTCGCGCTCGCAGGGCGGGTTCGGAACGCCGAGCAAAACCTACGCGATCGGGCTCGGCTGCGATTTGCGCCACGCGAGCCGGCTGGTCTACGCGCAGGGCCTCGATCTGAAGGATCCGAACGCGGCCACGCCGATCGGCATGGGATGTAAGGTCTGCGAGCGCCCCGATTGTCCGCAGCGTGCGTTTCCACCGATCGGTCACAAGCTGGCCGTCGACGAGCGGGAGACGCGCTTCGAGCCTTACGCGGTCGAGTAGTCAGGCGCACGCGCGGCGCACGCGCCAGCGGCCGGGCTCGTCTTGGCAAACCTCGCACGCGTCGGGCCGGCCGCTCGCTCTTCACGCGCGCGCCGGCGCCGAGGCTCGCGCGCCGTACCGCCAGACCTGCGCGACCGGCGCGTGCTTTGCTTTTCCGCCTCGGCCGATCACACTGCAGCCGATGGCGATCCCGCTCGCTTCGACGCTCGACTGGCTGCTACGGCCCCGCGCGCGCCACGCGAACGATGCGAGCGCCGCGCGCGAGGCCAACGCGGCGCGGCTCGGCCTCGATCTGCCGCGCGGGCTCACGCTGCAATGGCTCGGCACCGCGGGATTCGCGCTCCGCTACGGCGGCTTTACGCTCTTGATCGATCCCTACCTGAGCCGCCTTTCCTTACCCACCTTGCTGCGTCCACGCGCGCTCGAGCCCGACGCGAAGGAGCTCGCGCGCCATGTGTCGAGGGCCGATGCGATCCTGGTCGGCCATACGCACTTCGACCACGCGCTCGACATCCCTTGGCTCGCCCGCCGGCACGGCTGCCCGGTGTACGGCTCGCGCTCGCTCGCGAACCTGATGGGTCTGTACGGTTTGCGCGAGCAGGCCGTAGAGGTGGTGCCCGGACGCGTGTACGAGCTCGGGCCGTTCGAGGTCACGTTCATCGAATCGCTGCATTCGAAGCTCTTGCTCGGGCTCAAGGTGCCGAGCGACGGTGAGCTCACCTGCGACCAGCTCGACGAGCTGCGTGGCGACCGCTACCGCTGCGGCCAGGTCTACGGCATTCACATACGCGCGGCCGGCGTCACGTTCTACCATCAGGGCAGCGCCAATCTGATCGAGGAGCGCATCCAACACCGTCAGGTCGACTACTTCCTCGCCGGCATCGCCGGCCGCGGCTTCACGCGCAACTACACGGCGCGCGCCTTGCGCGCGCTCTCGCCGCGCGTGATCGTCCCACACCACTACGACAACTTCTTCCTGCCCGTCGAGGGCGAGCTCGGGTTCTCCTTGAACGTGAACCTGGGCGGCTTCTTCGAAGAGGTGGCGCGCGTGTCCCGCGATTTTCAGGTGCGCACGCTCGAGCCGCTGCAGGTGATCGCGGGCGCATAGAGCCGCCTGCGCGGCGGTCTTTGCTTCGGCCGCTTACTCCGCGGCCATCGCGGGCTCTTCCGCGCGCGCGCCGCGCGCACGCTTGCCGAGCAACAAGGTCGGACGTCCCGCGAGCCCCACGAGCGCGGCCACACGGATCACGCCGTCGAGCACGAACGGCAGGCCGTAGATGCCCCCGTGCACCTGCTGCGAGAGCAAGGCCGCCGCCTTCCCGCGCGGGTCATCGCGGCCCACCGCCGCGGCGCCCGCGGCAGCCGGATTGAGCAGGTCGTGCAGCATCAAGAGCCCGCTCAACGCGCGCGTGCTCGCGGGCTCGAAGA
>CAZYWR010001025.1:0-8093 GCA_964651185.1 uncultured Polyangiales bacterium | reverse complement strand
GGAGGCGAGCTACACGGCGCGCCTCAACGAAAACCCCGAGCCCGAGAGCGCGCGCGTGCGCTTCACGTATACGTCGCTGACCACGCCCGAGAGCACCTTCGAGTACGACGTGACGAGCGGCGCGCGCATCCTGCTGAAGCGTGAGGTCGTGCTAGGCGGCTTTCGCAGCGAAGACTACGCGAGCGAGCACCTCGAGGCGAAGGCGCCCGACGGAGCACAGGTGCCGATCTCGCTCGTCTATAAGAGGGGCTTCGAACGCGATGGGCGTGCCGCGCTCTACTTGTTCGGCTACGGCGCGTACGGCGCGAGTGAGGATCCCGAGTTCGACAGCGCCCGGCTCAGCCTGCTGGAGCGCGGCGTCGCGTTCGCCATCGCCCACGTGCGCGGAGGACAGGAGCTCGGCCGCGCCTGGTACGAGCAGGGAAAGCTGCTCCACAAGCGCAACACGTTCGGCGACTTCATCGCCGTCACCGACTTCTTGGTCGAGCACGGCTACGCGGCTCGGGATCGTTTGGTCGCACGCGGCGCAAGCGCGGGCGGCTTGCTGATGGGCGCGATCGCGAACCTCGCGCCCGACAAGTACCGCGCGATCGTGGCGCACGTGCCGTTCGTCGACGTGGTCACGACCATGCTCGACCCGACCATCCCGCTGACCACGAACGAATACGACGAGTGGGGGGACCCGAGGCAGAAGGTCTACTACGACTACATGTTGTCTTACTCTCCGTACGACAACGTCGGGAGGCACGCCTACCCGGCGCTGTTCGTGACCACCGGACTATGGGACTCTCAGGTCCAATACTACGAGCCGCTCAAGTGGGTCGCGCGCCTGCGCGCGCGCAAGACCGATCAGCATCCGCTCGTCCTGCGCATCAACATGGAGGCCGGCCACGGCGGCCGCTCAGGCCGCTTCGTGCACCAGGAGCAGATCGCGCAGGAGTACGCCTTCTTGCTCGATCAGCTCGGCATCCCCGTGCGCCCCCTGACGCACTGACGTCGAACGTCGGGTCGAGAGCGGGGCGCGTTCGATCGGCTTTGACCGCGAGTACGAGCGGCCGAGCAGTCCTCAATGAGGAGCGGGGCGCGGTGCAGGCAGGCGCGCGAGGGCGCGAAAGATGACGACGTGTCCGAACACCGCGCCGGCCACCAGCACGGTGCCGAGCCAGATGAACGGGAAATGCGCGATCCAGCTGTTCACGTGGGCGGGGTCGTCGCCGAAGGCGCGCACCATGGGCGAAGCGAGCGCCGCGATGGTGATGATCGTGGCGAGGAGAGCGCTCCCCATCAGATTCCAACCCAAGAGCAGCGCGCGCGAGGCGCGTCCCTTGGAAGCGAGCCACCCTACGATCAGCGCGGTCGCGCCAGTGATGATGTCGAAGTTGTAGCCTGCGTACGACATCTCCACGGGCATGACGCGCTCGATTGCGGCCTGATGCATCACGAGCTCGAGCGGCAGGCGAAAGGCTTGCACGCCGACGAGCCAGCTGATGGGCAGCCCGCGCGCGAACGTATCGCCGACGCGCGACAGACCGAGGATCAGACCCGACAGCACAAAGCTCGCCAGCGCCAGCGCGAGCGGAGGCGGCCGCGCGTCGGAGCGAGCGAACACCCCGCGCTCCGCGAGCAGCGCGAACAACATCATCCAAGTCAGCATGGCGGCGCGCGCGCCTAGCCGCGCCCGTGCGCCGTCGCCACCCGTGCGTCCGACCGCAATCGCATAGCCCATCACGAAACCGCTGGCGACGAATACGGCCAGCCCGCCGATACCGAGCGTTACCAACCACGAAGCGCGCATCCGAGGAACTCCTCGTGCGTCTATACTCGCCTCTCCGGCCCGCGCGAGAAGTAGAGGCGCGCATGCGTGCGCGCGATTAGCCCGTTCGCGAAAACGCCCGCATCTGCGTGGGCAGTGAGTCGTGGTCGCACGGACTCAGGCCAAGTTGGCGTTCACGAAGTCCCAGTTCAACAAGTGGTCGACGAAGGCCGTCGCGTAGTCTTTGCGCAGGTTCTTGTAGTCGAGATAGTAGGCGTGCTCCCAGACGTCGGACACGGCGAGCGGCTTGAGCCCGTGCGCGATCGGGGTATCGGCGTCGTGCGTGTCGATGATCTTGAGCTTGTTGCGCTCAAGCACGAGCCATACCCAGCCGTTCGAGAAGTGGTCGACCGCGGTCTGGATGAACTGCGTCTTGAACTGCTCGTAGCCGCCGAAGTCTTTGTCGATGCGCTGCGCGAGCTCGCCGGTCGGGGCGCCGCCGCTCTTCGGCTTCATGCTCTGCCAGTAGAAGTTGTGGTTCCAGGCCTGGGCGGCGTTGTTGAAGAGCTTCTGGTGCTGCTTGCCTTTGGCGGAGCCTTTGACGATCTCTTCGAGCGACTTGCCCTTGAACGGCGTGCCTTCGATCAAGGTGTTGGTCTTCTCGAAGTAAGCTTTGTGGTGCTTGCCGTAGTGGAAAGACAGCGTGGTGGCGGAGATGTAAGGCTCGAGCGCGTTCTGGGCGTAAGGCAGGGGCGGCAGATTGAGCGACGGATGCGAAGGCGCGGCTGGCGCGGCGGCGGGCGTGCCGGCTGGCGTGGGCGCGGAGGCCCCGCCGGGCGCGGCAGCGGGTGCGCCGCTGTGCGCGGGATTGGCTGCGCCGCCTGGGGCCGGATGTGATGCGCCGCCTGGGGCGGTTTGTGATGCGCCGCCTGGGGCCGGATGTGATGCGCCGCCTTGGGCGGCGACTCGATGCGCGACGAGCACGGACGCGCTCGCGGCGAGCGTATGGCCTAGAAAGCGACGGCGGGACGATCCGGGGGGAAGGTGCTGTTCCATTCAAGCCTCGCGTGATGGTTCGCGCTGAGTCTAACGACAAACCGCGTGCTCGGCCCGGACTCTCCGGCATGCGTGTCGCGTTCTTCCCCGGTTGCGGCGGCTGTCCTCAGGGGCCGGTCGTCCCGAGTCGGGCGGCGCGCTGCAGCTCGGCGATGCGCTTCGCGTCGAGTCCGGGCACTTCTTGGAGCTCTCGCCAGCTGCGAAAGCCTCCGCGCCGGGTGCGTTCCGTGACGAGCGCGCGCGCGAGCTTCTTGCCGATCATGTCGATCTCGGCGAGCTCCGCCTCGCTGGCGTGGTTCAGATCGAGCATCCCCGGCGAGGGCGTCACGTCGTGCGGACTGCTCGGTTGAATCGCTTGCGGCGGCTCGTGGTGAAGGGCTCCGAGCGCGCTTTCCGCTTCCGGCTTGGACATGGCTGCCTCCGCCGACGGAAGTAGCCGCGCGGGGCGCTGCCGAAAGTCGGGCGTCCGCGGCTCCGCCGAGCCTTACGAGCTGCAGGAGAGCATCGAGCAACCCGGCCGCGCGCGCGCCCAGTCCGGCCGCAACGCCGCAAAACGCTCGCGTTCGGGCTGCTCCTCGTAAGGACGCCGCAAGAGCTCGAGCAGCTCCGCGACGAGGGACGGATCGCCCGCTTCGGCGCGCTCGATGGCTTGCTGGGCGAGGTAGTTGCGCAAGACGTACTTCGGGTTCGCGCGCTGCATGACGGTGCGGCGGGCTTCGTCTGAAGTGCCGTCTCGCCGCGCCCGCGCCAGGTAGCGGCGCAGCCAGCCCGCCCAGCGTTGCCGCAGCCCTTCATCGAGCGCGCGGTAGTAGACCGGGAGCAGCGGCTCGAGCAACGCGAGATCCGAGAGCGCCTCGAGCTCACGCTCGTTACCCACGTCCGCGAGCTTGCGATAGAAGAGCGTCATGTCGGCTTCGCTCGCGCGCAGCAGCACGAGCAAGTCGGTCACCAAGCGCTGATCCTCGGAAGCGGGGTCCAGAAGCTCGAGCGCGGCCAGCCCGAGCTTCTGCTCGAACATGCGCCGCTGTTCGGCCTCGAGCGTGCGATCGTACTCGCCGAGCGCGCGCTCGAGCTCGGCCGTCCGGCCGACCAGCGGATAGAGCGCGTTCGCGAGCTGCAGCAGGTTCCAACGCGCGACGCGCGGCTGATTCGCGTAGCGATAGCGACGGCCCTCGGCGTCGGTGATGTTCGGCGTCCAGTCGGGGTCGTAATCGTCCAAGAAGCCGTATGGACCGTAATCGATCGTCAGCCCTAGCATCGACATGTTGTCGGTGTTCAACACGCCGTGCACGAAACCCACGCGCAGCCACGCGACCACGAGCTTGGCGGTGCGCCGCGCGAGCTCGGCCACGAGCGCCGCATACGTCTCGGGACCGGGCGCGCCGAGCTCGGGAAAGTGCGTGCGCACGGTGTAGCTCGCGAGCAGCTCGAGCACGTCGAGCTCTTCGCGCGCGCTGGGCAGCTCGAAATTGCCAAAGCGCAAGAACGACGGGGCCACCCGGCACACCACCGCACCCGGTTCGGCCCGCGGATGACCGTCGTACAGGATGTCGCGCACCACTTGCTCGCCCGTGAGCGTGAGCGAAAGCGCGCGCGTGGTCGGGATGCCGAGGTGGTGCATCGCCTCGCTGCACAGAAACTCGCGCAGCGAGGAGCGCAGCACCGCGCGCCCATCCGCGTGGCGGGAGTACGGCGTGGGTCCTGCGCCCTTGAGCGCGAGCTCCCAGCGCTCGCCGCGCGTGTTCTTGACCTCGCCCAGCGAGATCGCACGCCCGTCGCCGAGCTGGCCGGCCCAGCTGCCGAACTGGTGGCCGCCGTAGCAGGCCGCGTACGGCTCCATGCCCGGCAGGAGCTGGTTGCCAGCGAACACCTGGGCGAACGTCTCGCTCTCGCAAGCGGCCGGGGTCAGGTCGATCAGCTCGAGCACCTCGCGCGCGTACGCAATCAGCCGAGGCGTCTGCACAGGCGTGGGCGCGACGCGCGTGTAGCAGGCGCGCCGCACCGGTCGGGTTCGATTTTCGCGCGAGGGGTCCTCCGGTAGTTCGCGCACGAAGCTGTTGTCGAAGCGGAGCGCCAGGAGCGGTTCATCGCGGGTCGTCACCACGTCCCACGTGGGCCGCTCGTCCGCACAAGTCAAGGTTCGGTGATCGCCGTGAAAGAGGCCGACCGTATGGCGACCGGCGCATGCGTGTACTCACGAGGGCCGTCTTGGCGAGGAGGCGGCTGAAACATTTTGCAATCACTGCGTCATTTTTCATCGGCAACGGGCGGCTATGTTGGACACCGTGGGCTGGACGCCGGTGTGTCTTTGCGGCCTGCAAAAAGGAGAGACCTATCCATGCCTCGAGACGATTCGACTCCGCCCGAGCTGCGAGTGCCGGCGATCAGCAGGCGCGACGCCCTGCGTTGGCTCGGCAGCGCCCTCGCCAGCGCCCCGCTCGCTTCTGTGCTCGCATGCGAAGGAAGCACGGACGACGGCGTGGAAGATGAAGCGTTGGACGGCGGCTCGTCCCCCGATGCGGGCGCGAGCGCAGGCGCGGACGCAGGAGGCGCGGATGCAGAAAGTGCCGATGGGAGCGCGGCGCCGAACATCGACGCGCAAACCGCCGATGCTACCCAAGCTGTCCAGGCCGACGCTGCGGCGAGCGGCTGGGCGCGCGGCGGCACCGCCGCCATGACGGCGTTGGTGAGTTATCCCGATCCCTTCAGCGGTGCCGTCGACACCTCGTGCACGCCCACCTGCGAGCTCACGCTCGGCCCTTGTCACGACGACCAAGCGCCAGAGCGCGAGGACATCAGCGAGGGCCAGACGGGGCTCCCGATGCGGTTTGCGCTGCGCATCCTCGATGACAACTGCCAGCCGGTGACCGACGCGGACGTCGATATCTGGCACTGCGACGTGCGCGGCGTCTATTCGAGCTCGACCAACGACAGTCCCGGATTCTGCACGGGCAACGACGCGACCGCCCTGGCGGCTCGCTGGTTCCGCGGACACCGCACGACGGATGCGAATGGGGTCGCCTGGTTCAGCACCTGCTTTCCCGGCTGGTATTCGAGCCGCGCGATCCACGTGCACTTCACCGTGCGCCGGCCGAACCGCGCGGGTACGGAGTACCTGACTTCGCAGCTCGCTTTCCCGTCGGACCTCATCGCCGAGCTGTGCACGAGCCATCCCGACTACGTGGCGCACGGCGCGCCCGACACGAGCAATACCAGCGACACGGTGTTCCCGGCGGCGACGGTGGACGCGTACACGATGCAGACCGAGCGCATGAGCGACGGAGCCTTGCTCGCGTGGAAGACCATCATCATCCGCTCGTCGCTCACGACCACCGTGTGCGCGCCGAGCGGCGCCGCCGGTGGTGGGGGCATGATGGGCGGGCCGCCCCCACCACCTGACGGCGGTTTCGGCGGCCCTCCCGGCGCGTGATCGCGCGCGCCGCACGACATCCGCCCAGCAGCCTCGAACCCACGAAAGGCCCTTCGTCGTAGTCGGCGACGACGACGGCGACGACACAACAATACGCACCGTACCGTCGAACACCGCTGAGGCGCCGGCCGTGCTTTGGGGCCGGTGTGTCGCCAGAAGGCCGCGGCCGACAACGCCCACGACAACGGAGCGACATCTTGGACGGTGAGGAGCAGAGAAATCGTCGTTTCGCGGGGTACGCTTCCTAACGCCGCGCATCCCGCGCGACGGACAGGCGTGCGGAGGGCTTCCGAAGCGAGAACCGTCAGCGAGCGTCCGCCGAGCTTTGCGTGCCCTGCGCCAGGGAGACATTCATGTCGGCACCTGTGGCACGCGGCCGGGTTTCGCTCGGCCGATCCGCGAGCCGGCGATTTCTTGTGGAGCGCGAAGAGCGCTCGCGGTAGTTGTAGCCGAGACGTCGTGCGCGGCGGCCGGCGGGGGTCCAGGCGTGCTCGCACGATCCTGTCACCAGACGGGAAGGGCAGGCCGGCATGCTCCAGCGTGACCAGTGGATGCAGTTGGCGCGCAAGCTCGACTGGACGTTCAGCTACGTGCAGGAGGACGAGGTCTTTCCGCGGGAGCTGAGCGGCACACCCTGGCTCCCGCACGAGGCATGGCAGGACTGGGACGAGCCTTACCGAACCTCTTTCCAAGACTACGTGGTCACGCAGACCGAGAAGGATGCCTCGCTTTACGCCGTCCGCGATGCGTTCGGGCGCGCCGAGCGCGCGGCGTTACCCGCGACCTGGATCGACAGCGTGAAGCTGCACGGGGCGACGTTGCCGCTCGCCGAGTTCGCGGCCGTGGTGGGCTGCCTGCGCGCGGCCCGCTTCGGGCGCGACTCCGCCTGGCGGCGTACGGCCACGTTCGCCGCGCTCGATGAGGCGCGCCACACGCAGATCCCGCTCCTGCTCATGCACGAGCTCATCCGCCTGGACCCGCAGTTCGACTGGACGCACGCCTTCTACCACTCGAACGACTGGGTCGCGATCGCGGCGCGCCATCTGAGCGATGAGCTGCTCTTGGCGTCCACCCCCATCGAGTTCGCGATCGCCACCAACTTCGTGTTCGAGACCGGCTTCACCAACCTGCAGTTCGTGGCGCTCTCGTCGCTCGCGCACGAAGCCGGCGACCAGCTGTTCGAGGAGATGAACCAAAGCATTCAGAGCGACGAAGCGCGCCATTCGCTGATCGGCCACGCGGTGCTGCGCAAGGTGCTCGAGCACGATCGCGACTACGCGCAGTACCTGCTCGACAAGTGGTTTTGGCGCAGCTGGCGCCTGTTCTCGATCGTGACCGGCTTCAGCATGGACTACCTGACGCCGCTCGATCGCCGCACGAGCTCGTTCAAGGAGTTCACCGAGGAGTGGATCATCGATCAGTATTTGCGCGTGATCGCCGAGTTCGGCCTGGATAGGCCTTGGTATTGGCGGGAGTTCCTCGACAGCCTCGACAGCTATCACCACATGGTCTACGCGACCGCGTACACCTATCGGGCGAGCGTCTGGTTCAACTTCGCGCTGCCCGGCCCCGAGGAGCGCGCTTGGCTCGCGCGCAAATACCCGCGCTATTGGGGACAGCTCGATCCCGTCTGGGAGCGCATCACCGAGCGCTGGCGGGCTTCGGACCCGGGCAACGACTTCGCCGTGCACAGCGCGGCGATCCCGGCGTTCTGCGAGCTGTGCCAGCTCGTGCTGTGCGGCGGGACGCCTGGGCACAACGACGCGACGACGCTCGAGTACGGAGGCGAGAAGTACATCTTCTGCTCGAGCCCGTGCCGCTGGATCTTCGAGCGCGAGCCGGAGCGCTACGCAG
>CAZYWR010001024.1:0-2742 GCA_964651185.1 uncultured Polyangiales bacterium | reverse complement strand
GCGCGAGAGGGCTGTCCGGCGCTGGTGCGGGCGCGCTCGACCAGGGCTTCGTAGCTGAATGGTTGAGCTGGACCGAAGCGGAGCCCGCCGTCTTTGGCGGCAGCTCGCTCGACCCAAGCGAACATCGGAGAAGCGGCGGCGGCACACGCGGCGGAGCGCACGAAGGCGCGGCGGCTGAGGGGCGTCATGGGCTCGTTTTGGCCTCCGCCGAGTCGATGGTCAAACTCGGAAGCTGGTCCGCAAACGCAGTCAGATCCGCCCTTCCCATGCCGCGCGCTCCTCGCCCAACGGGTCCTCGACGATGCTCGGCGCAGCCGAGAGATCGAGCGTCGGCCGGCGCGCGAGCTCGTAGCGCGGCCAAGCGGGCAAGTCGGCGGCGCGTGGAATCCCCTCCTTCGCGAACGACGTCCAGGCTTCGCGCATGGCGCGGCTGAGCCGCACCACGGCTTCGCCCTCGCCCGCGAAGCGATCTTGATTGGGCGCATCGTAGGTGCCGAACACGAACGGCAGCTCGAGCGCGTGGCAAGCGCCGAGCGCGCCGCCCAGAGCCGGCGATCCATGGCTGAACAAATAGACGTAGGTTTCGGCGCGCGCTCGGTGGAGCTCGGCAAAACGCAGGGTCGGAATGCGGAAACGCAGGTCGCCCTCCAGGGCGCGCAGCAAAGCCCGCTCGTCGTGCGGCAGTCCGCGCGCTCGGCGCGAGGCGCGATAGATCGCGAACAGCTCGGGCGCAGCCGTAGACGCGCCGGCGGGGAGCTTCTGCGCAAAGCGCGCGATCGCGTCCGCCTCGGCCAGCGGTGCGCTCCACTCCGGCAGCGCCATCAGCGCGAACAAGTTCCATTCGTCGCGGTTCGTGCCGGTGATCAGCGGGACATCGTCGCCCTGCCCGGAGCGCAGGAGCTCGGCGGGCTGCGCCGGCAAGAGCGCCCGATCGACGACGGGGTGGAAGTGCGGCCAACCGTGCGTCTGGGCCTCCACCTCGGCCTGCGCGCGCATCAGCGCGGCGAGCGGCACGTGAGCGAGCCGCTCGGGTTCACGGGTCGGCAGGTCGAGCGCCTTCAGCAGCTTGGCGCGCCGGGCTTCGGCGTCGTCTGCCGTGGGCAAGATGAGCGGGCCGGTCGTGCTCTGGGCGATCGCGCGACGGAACAAGCCGCGGCCCTGCGGCGTGGCGAGCAGCAGCCCCACCGAAGTCGCCCCGGCCGATTCGCCGAACACGGTCACGTTGTCGGGATCGCCCCCGAAGGCGTGGATGTTGGCGCGCACCCAGCGGAGGGCCGCGAGCTGATCGTGGAGACCGCGGTTGTCGAGCGCGCCCCAGCGCTCGCCGTCTTCGCCGAACGGCAGATAGCCGAGCAGACCCAAGCGATAGTTGAGCGTGACCACCACCACGCCGTGCTCTTCGGCCAGCCGCCTGCCGTCATAGAGTGGCGACGAAGCCGAACCGACCGTAAAGGCTCCGCCGTGAATCCACACCATGACGGCGCGCTTGGGTTCACCGGCCGCCGTCCACTCGTACGCGCTAGCGCGCACGTCGACCGGCGTGAAGACGTTCAGGAACAGGCAGTCCTCGCTCTGCGGGCCGTCCGCCACCACGCCCGGCGCGAACATCGCGCCCTGCGGTGCCGAGGCGCCGAACGCGGATGCGGCGCGTACGCCGCTCCAGCTGGGCGGCGGTTCCGGCGCGCGAAAGCGCAGCTCCCCGACCGGCGCGCGCGCGTACGGGATGCCGAGAAACGCCGCGTGGGCGCCGCGCAGCACGCCTTCGACCTTGCCTGATTGCGTTTCGACGATCGGAGGGCACAGCATGCGCGCATCCAACCATATCGCGGCGCCCGCGCAAACCCGCGCCGCGATCGCTCACAAGCAGCGCTCCTGGACGAACTGCCGGCCCGCCGCGGCGCAGATCGCCGCCTCGGCGCGCGCGACGTTCGAGATGCGCAGCGCGTCGATCAAGCCGTCGAAAGCGCGCGACTGCGCAGGGCTGCCCGAACCGATGTTGAGCGGACCGCCTTCACCGCGCGAAAGCAGCACGCGCAGCGCGCTGTCGCCGGCGCGCACGCCGTCTTTGTAGAGAGACGCGACGGTCCCGTCGTACGTATAGGCGACGTAGGCGAACGCGCCGGGAGTCAGGGCTACCTGCGCGTCAGCGCTGAACGCGCTCGCGTTATTACGGCCGCGGTAGAGCTGCACGAGCAGCGCCCCGTTCGGCTCGTAGCCGGCCGTATACTGTTGATCTTTGTCGAGGAGAATCGTCCGGCCGTCAGGCTCACCCGTCAGGTTGGCCAGCCCATCGCTGCGCACCCAAAGCTCGATCGTAAAGGCCGCGAGCTCGAGAGCCGCGGCGTCGTTCACGGTCACGCGCTTGCCCCCGACGCGCAGTCCAAGCCCCGACAGCGCGGGCTCGAAGGTGACGTCCTGCCCGCCCGCATCGTTGCCGTGGCCCGACAGATCCGCCAGCGATCCTTCGAAGTCGAAGCACGCCACCACCGCCTCGTCGAGCTCACGACACTTCGGCGCGCTGGGATCGAACGCGGCGGGCGCTGCCTCGCCCGCCTCGGGGAGTCCGCTCCCCACCTCGTGCCCGAACGCATCCAGATCGCTGCTCGCGAAGGCGTCCAGGTCTGGTTCGGCTGCGTCCGGGTCGCCGAGGCTCGGCACGTCGAGCGCGGGCGCGCCGGCCGGCGGCGCGCTCGCGCCCGCATCCAACGTGTCCGACGTGTCGGGCTGGACGCCAGCATCGTC
>CAZYWR010001023.1:0-4528 GCA_964651185.1 uncultured Polyangiales bacterium | reverse complement strand
CGCGTCCTCGCATTCGACGTTCAGCTCGATGCCGGGATGGTGCGCGCGCAGGTGCCGCGCGAGCACGGGCACGTCGTCGAGGCGCACGTGTCGCTGATCGCGGCGCGGGTGCACGGTGATGCCGTGCGCGCCGCCCTGCAGGCATAAGTCGGCCGCCCACAGCAGGTTGGGCGTGTCGTGGCCGCGCGAGTTGCGCAGCAGGGCGTACTTGTTGACGTTCACGCTCAGCTTGGCCGCCATGGCGAGGAGCTTAGCGCGCTTCGTCACACCGCAGCGGCGGCCGCGCGACTCAACGCGCGGGCATGCGCAGTGCGCCGTCGATACGCAAGCTCTCCCCATTCAAGTACTCGTTTTCGATCGCGTGCTGCACCAGCGCTGCGAACTCCGCCGGTCGGCCGAGCCGCGCGGGAAAGGGGATCAGCGCCTCCAAGCCTTTGCGCGCGGATTCGGGTAAACCGGCGAGCAGCGGCGTATCCATCGTGCCGGGGCAGAGGGTGCAGACGCGGATCGCGTGCTGGGCGAGATCACGCGCGAGCGGCAAGGTCATCGCCACGATCGCTCCCTTCGAGGCCGCGTAGGCCACCTGCCCTTGTTGGCCTTCGAAGGCCGCGATCGACGCGGTCTGAACGATCACACCGCGCGTGCCCCCGTCATCTGCTGGCGCGCCAGGGGGGCCCGCGACGATGGCCGCGGCGCCGAGCCGCGCGAGATTGAACGTACCGACGACGTTGATCTCGAGCGCACGCTGAAAAGTCGCGAGGTCGTGCGGAGCGCCAGTGCGATCGAGGATTCGTTTGGCCTGTGCGACGCCGGCGCAACTCACGACGATCTGCACGGGCCCGAGCGCACCTGCCTGGCCGAAGAGCGCCGCGACGTCGGCCTCGCGCGTCACGTCACAGCGTGCGAACCGCAGCGCCGGCCCGAGCTCGCGTGCGAGCTCCTCGCCGCGCTCCTCCGCGACATCCCCGATCAACACGCGCGCGCCCGCCGCGACCAGCCTGCGCGCGACCGCTTCGCCGAGCCCGGACGCGCCCCCGGACACCACCGCCAGCTTGCCTTGAACCTGCATGAACGCAGCCTAAAGGAAGGGTGGCGAAGGGGGAACGCTCAGCGCTCTCACAGCGCTTCCGGCGGCAGCATTTGGTCGAAGACGCTCTGGCTGGGACAACTCCAGAAGGCTTGATCGGAGAGCGCGTCGCCGTAGCGCGCGAGCCGGACGCTCGCGTGCTCGACCGCATCGGGGCCTTGCTGCTGCTGCGTGCTGCAGGTCGAGCTCGAGGCCCCGAGCACGACGGCGTTCGAGCCGTCGAGGGCCGGCGTCATCTCCGGGAAGGCCGGCGCGCCCGCGCTATCATCGAGGGTGCCCTGGAAGGTGGCGCGAAAGTCTGCCGCGCCATACATGCTGCAACTCACGGCGCCGAGCGCCGTATTGACGGTGAGCTGGGTCAAGAAGCCCTCGCGCACGCCACCCGAGACCACGTCCCAAACCCGCGCGTCGGAGGTGCGCGTAGGCACCGCCCCGCCCGCGTCGTCGTCGTAACCGAGCCGAATCGTCGACGCTGCGCCCGTGATCGTGCCGTTCTCGTCGAGTTGATAGCCGCGCGTAAAGAAGCGGGTCAGCAGGAAGTCGTCGATCACGGCCTGATCGAGCACGCTGGTCGCGCTCGTGCAGCCCTTGCGGCAGGCGTGCTCGAAGAGTTGGTTACAGACGCGCTCCGTCGCGTCGAGCCCGCTCTCGTTCATCGCCAGCTCCGCGATCAAGAGCAAGCTCGTGCGCGAGTGCAGCTCAAGCGCCGTGAACCCCGAGCCGTAGCTCGCGCTGCTGAACGTATCGAAGCGCATCAGATAGCGGCCGCTCAGCGCCGCACGGCGCGCCTGCGCGGCGCCGGAGATGCCGAGCTCCGCGTCGTCGCCGGCATCGGCGCCAGCGGTGCCCTCGGCGTCGAGGTCGGCGCCTGCGTCCTGGTGTGCTCCGCTGTCCGGCAGCGTCACGCGGGCATCGCGCTTGCCGGCATCTGCGGGCGCGCCGGCGTCATGATTGGGCAGGAACGCGCCCTCGGGCGCCGGCACCTCACAGCCGGCGAGCACGCAGAGGGCGAGCCCACATCGGGCCGCACGAAAAGCACGAGACACCGCTGCAGCCTATCAGGCTGTTCGATTGTGATTGCACCGTAACGAGGCCGTCGGTGTGGCAGCTTACGGCCGAGTTGCGCTCAAGGCGGGTCAGCGGGCAAGGCGTCGTCGAATGCCGTGGCGCTCGGGCAACCGCTGCCGTCGAAGCGCGCAAAGCGCACCGTCTGGGTGGACGCGCTCGCGCTGGCCGCTCCGCCGCTCGGATCGGACTGCCCGCTCAACGCGGAGGTAGAGCAGTAGCTCGCTGGCTCGCCTTGCGCCCAAATCACGCGACCATCCGACCCCTCGGTGCTCAAGGCGAACGAGGCCTGCTCGATCGACAGTGCACCGTCCGACGACAAGCTTCCGTCGAAGCTCGTGGCGAAGCGGGCTACGCTCGACACGAAACAGTCGACGCTGAGCGGCGGCACCGAGCCCGTCAGGTGCGTGAGTACGCCGCTGCGCTCTTGGCCACCTTCGTCGAGCATCCAGACGCGCGCATCGCTCGTGCTCGTGGGGAGCTTGCTCTCGCCCTCGACCTCGTCGAAGCCGACCGCCATGGTCAGCTCCGCGCCCTTCAAAGTGCGCGCCTCCGGGTCCACTTCGAGGTCGCGCGTGAAGGTGCGCTCGCTGAAGAAGGCCTCGGCGAGCGACGGGTCGATCGACGTCTGCCAAGTCTTGCAGCCTTGCTCGCACGTGTGCGCGTAGCGCTGGTCGCACAAAGTCTCGACGCTCACCAGATGGCCGTCTTGGTCACCGAGCGAGATCTCCGCCACGAACAGGTTGCTGACGCGGGTGCGCAGCTGGAGGGTCGCCAGGACATCCTTGACCTCGGCGGTCGAGTAGAGGTCCATGCGCATCAGGTAGCGCCCAGCTAGCGCCGCGAGCGGCTGGCTCGGATCGACCGGCTCCGTCGGAGCCTCCTCGCCGGCGCCCGGCGTGGGTTCGGGCGCAGCGTCATCATGCGAGCTGGCGGCGCGCGCGTCGTGTGGATGCGCTCCTTTGCCGGCGTCGGTCTCGAAGATCTTGCCGAGACCGGCTTGGCTGGCGCCGGCGTCGTCTTTGGGCGCAAAAGAGCCGTCGGGTCGCGGCACGGCGCAGGCGCCGAGCACCAGGCACGCCGATACCGCGCAAAGGTTCATGCTGATCCTAACAAAAGCCAAGAGGGTCTTACTTTCGCACAGCCCATCGCACACGAACAAGCGCGCCGTTCGGGTCGGCCGAGGCGAAGGTACGCGCGCCTCTGACGCACCGCGCCAACGCGTGCCGCCGCTTCATGCCCCTCCCGCGGACGGCCGGACCGAGAACGCCGGTCTGCAGGAGCGGTCGAGAATGTCGCACAGTCGGGGCCGCTCATGGCCGGGGTGGCGCTTGCGCTGGGGACCCCGTCCATGTGGTCCAAGGGCGAGGCTAGATGCGAATTCGAGGATCGAGAACTCTCACGGAACGCTTCACCCTACCCGCCAGGTCTCTCCGCTGTGCAGCAGCTCCTGCACGCTCTTGCGGCGCGGCTTGGCCGCCTCGACCTGCGCGTTGAGCAGCGCATCGTAGCTCTCGAGCTGCACCTTGCGGATCACGCCCAGCGGCGTCGGGAAGTGCGGCGGCTTCATGCGGCTGATCACGAAGGGTAAGGTGTCGCTGGTCTCGTCGTGGACGAGCAGCTTCTCCTCGCCCGCGCTCGCTACGTCGACCACCTGCGGCCGCCCCTGGCCATCGAGCATGATGCCCTTCTCGCGCTTTTCGCCGAAGCGCATGGGCTTCCCGTGCTCGAGCACGAGCGCGTGCGCCGGTCGCGTCTTCTTCTCTTGAATCTGCACGAACGCGCCATCGTTGAAGATGTTGCAGTTCTGGTAGACCTCGATGAAGGCGGTGCCCTTGTGGGTCGCGGCGGACGCCAACACCTGCTGAAAGCCCTGCGCATCGACATCGACCGTGCGCGCCACGAACGTGGCACCAGCCCCGAGCGCCACGCTCACCGGGTCGATCGGGTAGTCGATCGAGCCCATGGGCGTGCTCTTCGTCTTCTTGCCGAGCTCCGAAGTCGGGGAGTACTGGCCCTTGGTGAGCCCGTAGATGCGGTTATTGAAGAGCAGGTACTTGATATCGACGTTGCGGCGCAACACGTGCAGGAAGTGGTTGCCGCCGATCGATAGCGCGTCGCCGTCGCCCGTGATCACCCAGACCGAGAGTTCGGGGCGCATGCTCTTGATGCCCGTGGCCACGGCCGGCGCGCGGCCGTGGATGGTGTGCATGCCGTACGTGTTCATGTAGTAAGGGAAGCGGCTCGAGCAGCCGATGCCGCTCACGAACACGAAGTTCTCGCGCGGGATCCCGAGCCCGGGCAGCGCGCGCTGCACGTTCGCGAGGATCGAGTAGTCACCGCAGCCCGGACACCAGCGCACGTCCTGATCGGACT
>CAZYWR010001022.1:0-8027 GCA_964651185.1 uncultured Polyangiales bacterium | reverse complement strand
ACGCCGCTGGCCGGGATGCATCGGCGCCGAGGCGGGCCACTTCTTGTGGAACACCTTCTGAGACGCATTCTCGGCGAGCGTGCCCGAGCCCGATGGCTCTTGCCCGAATGTCACGGCCGCGTAGGGCTCGGGGGCGAGGGGCGGAGAACGCGTCGCGCATCTTGACAGCAGCAAGATGTGCCGGCAGAATCTTGCTGGTGTCTAGATGCGAGGGAGAGCGCGATGAAACAAGCCACGGTTTCGAGCCTGCCCGCGAACGCGCGCCAGGCTACGCAGGATGCACCTGTCGCTTCACACACGCGCGCGAGCGCTCCGGAGCGCGCGCTAGGGCCACCGGTCCGTTGGTCCCAGCGCGCGCAGCAGGAGCTGCCCGTGACCGTCTCGGGCGAGCTGCCGAGCTGGCTCCGCGGCCAGCTCGTGCGCACGGCGCCCGCAGCGTTTTCGTACGGCGGCGTGGCGGTCGAGCACTGGTTCGATGCGCACGCCTTGATCTACGCGTTTACGCTGGGGCAGGGTGTCCACTTTCGGCAGCAGCTCTTGGCCACGCAGCATCGCGCCGAGCTCGCCCGCGGTCGAAACGGCGTCGCGTCGTTCGGCACCAACATGCAGCGCAGCTTCCTACGCCGCTTGTTTCAACCGATCCCGCCCTTCACCGATAACGCCAACGTCAACGTGGTGCCGTGGCAAGGGCAGTGGCTCGCCATGACCGAGAGCCCTCACCAACACGTCATCGATCGCGCGACCCTCGCGTCGAGCGGTCTGTATCGCTACGATGACGAGCTGCCCGGCTCGATGGCGATGTCTGCTCATCCGCACTACGAGAGCGCGAGCTCGTCGCTCGTGAACGTCGGCACGACGTTCGGGGCGAAGAGTGCGCTCGTGGTCTTCCGGCAGCACAAGAGCGGCCGCCGGCGCGAGGTCGAAGGCAGGCTCCCGGTCAAGCGTGTTCCTTACGTGCACGCGTTCGGGCTGACTCCACGCTCTGCCGTCCTGATCGATCAGCCGCTGAGCGTGAACCCGCTGCGCATGCTGTTCTCGGACAAGGCGTACATCCGCCACTTCGTCTGGCAGCCCGAGCGCGGTACGCGGCTCTGGAAGCTCGATCGCCGGAGCGGTGCCTTCACGGCTTACGAGACGGACGCGCTCTTCTGCTTTCACATCGCCAACGCCTTCGAGGACGGCGACGACGTGGTGCTCGATTTCTGCGCCTTCGACGATCCCGGCATCGTCGACGCGCTCTACGTCGACGCGCTCGCCCGCACGAAGCCCGCCGTCATGCCGCGCTTCGTGCGCGCGCGCCTCTCCCCGGGCAAGACCCGCGCAGAGCTCGAGCCTCTCAGCGACGTGCGCTTCGATTTCCCGCAGATCGCCTACCGCGCGCGCCAAGGCCAACCTTATCGCTTCGTCTGGGGCGCCGCGCTCGCGCCGGCCGGCGCAGGCTGGAGCTCCGTGTTGCACAAGGTCGACACGCACACCGGCGACGCGCGCACCTACGCAGATCCCACCTTCACTTACGGTGAGCCGGTGTTCGTCGCGCGTCCCGGCGCCGAGGCCGAAGACGAAGGCGTGCTCCTGACGATCGGGAGCCACGTCCATGACGAATGCTCGCGCCTTCTGGTGCTAGACGCCGTCACGCTCGAGCCGCTCGCCCGCTGCGACGCCGCGCTCTCGATCCCGCTCGGTTTCCACGGAAACTTCGCGTTGCAAGAGTAAGTCGGGGCGCCGGCGCAAGCTCGGCTCTCGACGGCTGCCCGACTACCAGATGTAGCGGAAGGTGAACGCGCCGCCGGTCTGCCGAGGGCGTCCAGAGAGCGTGCCGTTTACGCCGACCTCTCGCGCCTGCGCAAGCACCGTGTAGACGCTCAGCCCCAGCTGAAGATCGCTGCGACCGGCGTAAAACAGATCGAAAGCCAGGCGATGCGCGATCACCTTTTGCAAGGATGAGTCGGCGCTCGCGTCCCGCTCCACCCGCGTCGGGAGCATGAGGTACTCGAACACCAGATCGATCGGTATGCCGCGATCGTCGCCGCTGCCGACGTCGACTGCGAATCCGAGAGATGTCTCGACGAGCTTGTCGACCGCGCTCAAGCGCACGCTCCGGTCTTGACTGACCAGATAGTCGCTGGTGACCTCCGAGCCGCGGTCGTAGCTGACGCCGATCACCTCCTGCAAGCCCACGTAAGGACCGAGCGCCTGCGCACCCGTGAGCATGACCGCAGTGCGATATCCGCTGAGAGAGGTGATGATCTCGTTCGACGCGCGCAGCAGCTCTCCCGCGAACAACGCGGTCTGCTGGTCGACCGTCGTGCTGCCCGTGAGGCTCGACTGAACGGTCTTGTCGGCCAGCGCGCGCACGCTCTGATAGAAGCGATCGATACCCGCCTGCGTGCCTCCGTAATAGCCGAACGAACCGCGCGCGGAGAGCTGCAACCTCTTGCTGCTGAACAGCCTCACCAACACGCCCAGGTCGCCGCCGAGCTCGAAGTCGGCGCCGCTGCCGAGGATCGTCTTGGTGTTGGTGCCCACGCGCGCGCGGCCGTAACCAGACAGCCAGATCGCGAGCAGTCGGTGCACGCGTACCGAGGCATCGCTCGCCTCGCTCGCCACGGCGCTCGAGAGATCGATCGATTGCGAAGCGGCGTCGCCGGAGAGCGGCGTCGCTGCGAAATGGGGGACTTGCCGCGCTTCCACGCCAGCGCGAACGCCGAACGAGCTCACCACGAACGAGCTCGCCACGAACTGCGGAAAGGGGAACACGTGCCCATCGAGCACGCGATCGTTGCCCCACTCCGCATGCTCAGGGGCTCGCGTGTGCGCGGCAGGCGGGTCTACGGCCAGCGCATCTTCGGCACGCGCGGATCGAACGCCGCACACCAACAACAGGGCAATCCACGCGCGTTTCATCGGCGATTTGCGAAACTAGCACGATGCGCGCGCGGGGCCCACGGCTCGACTCGGCCGTGCGGTAAACGTTGCGCACCGCGTCGCGATGACGCGCCGCGCGCACGGCACGCGCCTACGGGTGCGCTGGAGTTTGCGTCTGCCCCGTCGTCTTCGCGCGTTCCGTCCGCATGTCGATCGCGTCGCCGCGCAGCTCGAGAACTTGCACCGGACCTCCGTAAAACTGAGACATCCCGACGTCGATGCGCCAAACGCGCCGATCACAGGCCGAGCTGATGCCGCCGGCCTGGACGGTATGGCCGATGACCATGCGCTTGGCCCCCGCCAGCGCCAGCGCGGCGTTCAACTGTTCGCAATCCGCGGAACCCGACGGCTGCGCATAAGCCCGTGTCCAGATTGGCCCGTCTTCGGCCATCACGATCTCGGGCGCAGCGGGGCGCGCACCGCGCAACCACGCGCTTACTTCACCTTGCATGCGCCCGAGCCCGTAAGCGACGTGCTTGGGTAAGATGCCGCCGTGCACGAACAGCGTCTCGCCGACTTTCATGACGATCGGACGGCGCGCGAGCAAGAGCGCGTAGGGGCCGCCCGGGCGAAACGCGTCGGCCCGCCCGTGTTCGCCCGCAAAGCCCGCGAAGCCGCCGCGCGTCACGTAGCGAAAGTCATTCGCCACGTTCATGAGCTCGTGGTTGCCGGAGAGCGCGAGCAGCGCGCCTCCGCTGCGCGCGGCTTCGTCGTGCAAGCGCGCGAGCAGGTCGAGCACGGCGCGATCATCGTCACCGCGATCGATCGCGTCTCCCGTCTGCACCACCACCAGCGCTCCCCCGATCCATCGATCCGCGTCGTCGATGGCGCCCGCAAGGCGCAGCGCCCGCCGGGTCGCGTCCAGATCGCCGTGCAGATCCCCGATCGCGACCACGCGCGGCGCGGCGGGCCGCACGAGCTCCGGCGACCAGGAACCCGATGGCGCGCTCGTACCGCCCGTGTCGCGTGCCCGCGGCGGCGCGCCGTCCGCCTTGGGCGCGCTGCACGCCGCGAGTCCGATCTGCACCAGCGCCAGCCATCCGAGCCGTGCGTTCATGCCGAAGAGCGTACAGGGGTCGCTGCTCCCCTGCGAGCGCGAGGAAGCGCGCAGACTGCGCGAGGACCCGAGGCGCTCCGCTACGCGTCAGTTTTGCGCCGCCGCGAGCTCGGTCGCCTTGCTCTCCTGCCCGCGCGCCACGTACACGGCCGCCGCGAGATCGCCCGTCACGTTCACGGTCGTGCGGCACATGTCGAGCAAGCGATCGACGCCTACGATCAACCCCAACCCCTCCGGCGGCACGCCGACCATGCTCAGGATCATGGCGATCACCGGCAACGAACCCGCCGGCACCCCCGCCGTGCCGATCCCGGCCAACACGCAAATGAGCATCACCAAGAGCTGCTTTTCGAGCGAGAGCTCGACCCCGGCGACCTGCGCGAGAAACAGCACCGTGACCCCTTCGTAGAGCGCGGTCCCGTTCTGATTCATGGCGGAGCCCGCGGTCAGCACGAAGCGCGCGACATGCGACGGCAGCTTGAGCTCGCGCTCCGCCACGGAGATCGCGGTGGGCAAGGTCGCGTTCGACGAAGCCGTCGAGAACGCGGTGACGATCGCCGCGCGCGACCCGCGGAAGAACTCGCGCGGCGAACGCCCGCCCAGAAAGCGCACGCTCAGCGAGTAGACCCCGAACAACTGGATCCCGAGCCCCACGACCACCACCGCGACGTATGCCGCCAAGTTCAAGAGCACGCCCGCGCCGATGCGCGTGGTCATGGCGAACAACAGCGCCCCCACGCCGAACGGCGCCACCTTGCGCAACACCGCGTCGATCCATGTCATCGAGACGTCGTAGATGCCGCTGATGGCGCGCAGGAGCTGCTCGCTCCCCGCCGTCTTCGTGACGGCGAGCGCGATGCCGAACAACAGCGAAAACACGATGAGCCCGAGCATGTCGCCCTCGGCGGCCGCGGAGACGGCGTTCGTCGGGATCATCCCGACCAAGATCGAGACCGGCGATAGATCGACGGGCGCCTTGGCCGAAGGCGGCAGCACCGCCCCGTGCGCCGCGGAGAGCAGCTCCGCAGAGCTGCCGCGTCCCGGGCCGAGCAGATTGACGAGCGCGAGTCCGACCACCACCGACACGAACGAGACGCACACCGTGTAGCCGAGCGTGCGCTTGCCGAGCACCTTCAAGCGCTCGAGATCGACCTCGGCCACGCCCACGACCAGCGCCGAAAACAAGAGCGGCACGACCAGTACGAACAGCAGCCGCAGGAAGATCTGCCCGAGCGGCTGCGCGACGTAGTCGACGAGCACGCGCAGCACCTGTGCAGGCAACGCCGCGCGCGCGAGCACGCCCGTGCCGGCGCCCACGAGCAAGGCCGCGAGCATGCGTTGATGGGGGGCCATGAAGAGACCATAGCCCACGGCAGGAACGGCGAACCGCATTGCGAGCCGGGGCGACACTCGGCATGCTCGCCGCGTGTCCAGCACGTCGCCCTACCTCCTCGATCTCTCGCCGCTGCTCTCCGAAGACGAGCGGCTCACCTGGCGGAACACCGCCGCCTTTGCCAGCGAGCGCGTCCAGCCGCTGATCGCCGAGCATTATGAGCGCGGCACCTTTCCGCGCGAGCTCATCCCGGAGTTCGCGCGCATGGGCCTGCTCGGCGCTTCGCTCGAGGGCTACAGCTGCGCCGCGCTCAACCCGGTCGCGTACGGGCTCACCATGCTCGAGCTCGAGAAGGTCGACAGCGGCATCCGCTCGTTCTGCTCGGTGCAGAGCGGCCTCGCGATGTGGCCCATCTACACGTACGGCACCGAGGAGCAGAAGAGCGCGTGGTTGCCGCGCATGGCGCGCGGCGAGGTGATCGGCTGCTTCGGCCTCACGGAGCCCGACTCGGGCAGCGACCCCGGCAGCATGCGCACGCGCGCGGTGCAGGAGCCGGGCGGCGACTTCGTGCTGAACGGCCAGAAGATGTGGATCACCAACAGCCCGATCGCCGAGCTCGCAGTGGTCTGGGCGAAGACCCTCGAACTCGGCGCGCGCGAGCCGGAGATCCGCGGTTTTCTCGTGGAGCGCGGGATGGCTGGCTTCCAGACCCCCGAGCTGCACGGCAAGCTCAGCCTGCGCGCGTCGATCACCGGCGAGATCGTGCTCGACGACGTACGCGTGCCCGCACGCAACATGCTGCCGAACGTAGTCGGCCTGAAGGGACCGCTCGGCTGTTTGACACAAGCTCGCTACGGCATCGGCTGGGGCGCGGTGGGCGCCGCCATGAGCGTCTACGAACGCGCGCGCCGCTACGCGCTCGAGCGCACCCAGTTCGGGAAGCCGCTCGCCGCTTTTCAGCTCACCCAACACAAGCTGGTCGAGATGCATAACGCCATCGGCAAGGGCCTCTTGCTCGCGCACCACTTCGGCCGTCTCAAGCAGCAAGGCGCGCTCACGCCGGTTCAGGTCTCGTATCTGAAGCGCGACAACGTCGCGATGGCGCTCGAGGCCGCGCGCAGCGCGCGCTCCATCCTCGGCGGCAACGGCATCATGGGCGAGTTCCACGTGATGCGGCACCTCTGCAACCTCGAGACCGTCTACACGTATGAGGGCACGCACGAGATCCACACGCTCTCGATCGGCCGTGCGATCACGGGCCACAGCGCCTTTGGCTGACGCCGCCGCGGGCCTGGGCTCAGCAGTCAATCCTCGTGTCGCTCCGGTCCTTACGATGGACGAGCGGGTGGGGGTAGGTTGGGCCGCCATGGCGCGCTTTAATGTTCTTGCTTGGTTGTGTGCGATCTCGCTCTTTGCTGGCTGCGGTTCGAAGACCGGGGGAGCCACCTCCGATCCTCAGGACAACAGCGACGATGACGCAGAGGGGGCAGGCGATGCCGGCAAAAACGCCGGTAAGAAGGACGGGGGTGGCTCGAGCTCGTCCCAAGGCGGAAGCAGCAGCGACACCAGCAGCGGCTCCGGCGGCAAAAACTCCTCCGGCGGCACGAGCTCGGGTTCGGGCAAACCGCCCATCCAGGCCGGAGCCACGAACTTCACGAAGGACACAACCGGCGGCTCCGGAGTCTCGGCCGACGTGATCGATAAGCTCAGGCAGGGCGGCACGAGCTGCTCGGCGAACGTCCTCTATCCCTACGCGGACACCGTCTTTCCGGCGGGGCTGACGCCGCCGACGATCATGTGGGCCGGTGCCGCGGATGCAGCGTACCTCAAGCTGGCGTACGACCGCTTGGACACCGTTTCGTACGAGTTCGCCGTCGGCTCGAGCAACCCGGGCGAGCTCGCGATCCCGGCCGACGATTGGGCGGAAGTCACGGCGCGCTCGCGCAATACGCCGCTGCTCGTGACGCTCACCACGAAGAGCGGAAGCACCCTCAGCACGTGCCAGTGGCAGTGGCGCATCGCGCAGGGCGAGATGTCCGGCTCGGTCTTCTACAACACGTACAATCTGCCCGAGGAGGACGGCCTGGGCGCGGTGATGCGCCTGACGTTCGGTGAGCCCAAGGCCGAAATCTACCTGAGCTACCCGGGACAGGGGACGCCCGGCGTCGGCCCGTGCGTCTCTTGCCACTCCGTATCCTTCGACGGATCGATGTTGGCAGCATCCCAGCATGACTACACCCCCGTGCTGCAGTCGTTCTCGGCCGCGAGCTACACGGTGTCTGCCCAGCCCCAGCCCGCGGTCACGGCACAGCTGCCCGAGGCGACGTTCGGCGCGTTCACGCCCGACGGCACGCGCATGCTGACCATGGGCAACCCGGACTGCACGGTCGGCGCTGACTCCTTCCCCCGCTCGCCCAACAATTTCCCGTTGGTCGTCGGCCCCTCGAAGGCGCAGCTCATCGACACGAAGAGCGGATCGCCGGTGCAAGCCAGCGGGCTGCAAGACGACTGGTACATGTGGATGCCGCAGTTCTCGCCCAAGGGCGACATGGTCGTCTTCAACCACGCGAAGCCCGGCTCGAACGGCACCGACCGGCGCGAGCTCGCGATCATGGACTTCGACGCCGCGACCAACACGTTCAGCAACCTGCGCGTGTTGGTCTCGCACGAAGGGCCGGAGCCGAGCATCGACTACGCGCCCACGCCGCTCTT
>CAZYWR010001021.1:0-7320 GCA_964651185.1 uncultured Polyangiales bacterium | reverse complement strand
GATCCAAGCCAGCGCCGAATGGCTCGCCGACGGCGCCGAGCTCAACCCCGTCGTGCAGCTGGTCTGGCAACCGAGCGAGCGCCCGTCGCTCGGGCGCTCGTGGCCTCCCTGAGCTCGCTCGCCGCCGAAGCCTTCTTAGCGCTGGGTCGTGACCTCGTCGCGCTCCCGCATTCGCTCGGCGGCCGCGCGCGCAAAGCTCGCGTATTCGCCGGCGCGGATGGCGCCGCGCGCACGCGCGGTGAGCTCGCCGTAGAACCACAAGTTGTGCTGCGTGAGTAAGCGCGGGCCGAGCATCTCGGCTGCCTGAAAGAGGTGGCGCAGATAGGCGCGGCTGAAGCGCCGGCACACGGGGCAGGCGCAGCCCGGATCGAGCGGGCCCGGATCTTCGGCGTGGCGCGCCTGGCGCAGGTTCACGCGGCCGTTCCAGGTCAACGCCTGTCCGTTGCGCGCGTTGCGCGTCGGCAGCACGCAGTCGAACATGTCGATCCCGCTGCCGATGGCCGCCAACAGATCGTACGGCGTGCCGACGCCCATCAAGTAGCGCGGACGCGCGCGCGGCAGCGCCGGGCCGAGCTCGGCCAAGAGGCGATACATCTCTTGCACCGGCTCGCCCACCGAAAATCCGCCCAGCGCGACGCCGTCGACCGGCAGCGAGGCGATGTCGGCGAGGTGTGCGAGCCGCAGATCGAGCAGGGTCCCACCCTGCACGATCCCGAAGCGCGCTTGGCCCGGCACGGTCGCGACGGCGAGCGAACGGCGCGCCCACGCGCTCGTGCGCCGGAGCGCCGCTTCGATCGTGGCGCGGTCGGCCTGGCCCGGCGGGCATTCGTCGAGCAGCATGGCGATGTCGGAGCCGAGCAGAGCTTGCACGCGCATCGACTCTTCGGGCGTAAGCAGCTTCTTTTCTCCGCTTAAATGCGAGCGAAACGTGACGCCGTGGTCATCGAGCTTGCGCAGCTTCGCGAGCGAGAACACCTGGTAGCCGCCGCTGTCCGTCAGCAGTGCGTGCGGCCACCCCATGAACGCCTGCACCCCGCCCATGCGCGCAATCCGCTCCGCGCCCGGACGCAGCCAAAGGTGATAGGTGTTGGCGAGAATGATGCGCGCGCGAGGGGTCTGCAGCACGGCCGCGCGCGCCTCCCCGTCGCGCGCCGTCTCCGCGAACGAAAATCCGGGAGACACCAGCGGCACGAGCTCGGCGTCGTTCACCGCGCCCCCGGCTGGATCAGCATGGCATCGCCGTAGCTGAAGAAGCGGTAGCGCTCGCGCACGGCTTCGCGATAGGCCGCGCGCACCGGCTCCACCCCCGCGAACGCCATCACCAAGGCGAGCAAGCTCGAGCGCGGCAGATGGAAGTTCGTGACGAGCGCGTCCACCACCGCAAACCGATAGGGCGGATGGATGAAGAGCTCGGTCGTCCCCCCGCCGGCTACGACTTGGCCGTGCGCGCGCGCCGACGCCTCGAGTGTGCGCACCACCGTCGTGCCCACCGCCACGACCGGCCGGCCCTCCGCCTTGGCCGCAGCGATCGCGTCGGCGCAGGCCGCCGAGATCTCGTAGCGCTCTCGGTGTAGACGCTGCTCGGCCAGCTCGCCCGCGTGGAGCGGCGCGAACGTGCCCGGCCCCACATGCAGAGTCACGAAGCTGCGGCGATGGCCCTGCGCTTCGAGCGCTGCCATGAGCGCCTCGCCGAAATGCAACCCCGCGGTCGGCGCGGCCACGGCTCCCGGCGTCCGCGCGAACACCGTCTGATAACGCGCGCGATCGTGCGCGCTCGCCGGGCGGGCGATGTAGGGCGGGAGCGGCACCTCGCCGGCTCGCTCGAGCGCGCGCGCCACGCCCTCCGGAGCGCGCAGCGTCACCTCGAGCAGTGCCTCTGCGACCCGCTCGCGGATCTCGATCTCGAGCGTGCCGACCGCGAGCCGTTGCCCGGCATGAAGGCTTCTGAGCGGCTTTGCCATGCACAGCCAGCGCTGTTCCGCCTCGCTCCCGCCTGCGCTCTGCCGGTCGTCCCCACGCCCTCGCTCGCGCTCACGCGCCGGCTCACTCTCGCGCGCCGGTTCGCTCGCGCTCGCGCGATCGTCGAGCCGCTCCACCAGCAACAGCTCGAACTTCCCGCCGCTCGCCCTCGTCCCGCGCAAGCGCGCCGGGATCACGCGCGTGTCGTTGAACACGAACAGCGCGGGCGGCAACCGCTGCGGTAAGTCGCGCACGTGCGCGTGCGCGAACGTCCCGCGCTCGCGCGCCATCACCAGCAGGCGTGCGGCTTCGCGCTCGGGCGCCGGCGCCTGCGCGATCAGCGACTCGGGCAAATCGTAGTCGAGCTCTTCGACGCGCATGAGAGCCGCACAAGAGAGCGCACCTGGACGCCTCCCGCAACCTCCACGACGGCTTTGCCGCCGGGGCGCACCTGCGGCTCGCGCGGCATGCCGCGACGAGAGCGCACGGCCACGAGCGCGCGCTTCCGCCTAACGCGCCCTCTTCAGCGCAACACGATCTGGTACGGATGCTCGGGATCCGCGCGCCGCTCATCCTCGCGATCGTGGGCGCTCACCGTGAAACAAACCTGTCGCGGAAGCTTGGCCGCCGGGAGCTCCACGTGCTCCCCGGCCCCAGGACCGGCTCGGTCGATGCGCTGGCCGGCGTTGGTACGCCGGTCGAGGTACGAGAGCGCGAGATCGAGCCCTACGACGCCGCTCAGCTCGACTCGCTGCGCAGCCGCGCTGGGGGCCGTGCAGTAGACGTCGCGGTCTTTGGCCCAGCCGACCAAGCCCTGCAACGGGCGGTCTGGATCCAGCGGCTCCGCCAACTCGAACCCGTCGTTGGGTTCGCGCTCCATCCCCTCCTGCGCCGGCCCTAGATGGATCGCGACGGTATACGAGTCGGAGACGTTCTCCGTCGGGTAGCGCCCGCCGCTCAGAGCTTCGCGTACGCGCAGAAAGTACGAGCCGGGGTGGAGGCCCACGTTGGGGATGCGCTCCGGCTCGCCTACGCGGCCCGTGTCGGCCACCAAGAGAGGCCGCGCCGAGCCCTTCTCGACCAGCTCGAGCATCAGGTCGAGATTCGGCAGCGCCGACACCGAGATGTCCGCCACCTGAAGCGCCGCGCGCCCGCGCGCGGCCGGAGGAAGATCGATCCGGTATACGTCCGCGTCGCTTTCGACCTTCGAGAGGCGCTGACCGAGATAGGCGCGCAGCGGCCGTCCGGGGACGAGCGTGTTCGCCTGCCCGGGCGTGTCGTTGGGCTCGCTCTCCATGTCGGCCGCGCCGAACGTGAGTTGTACGCCGGACAAGGCGTACGCGCCGTACCCGGCCACGCCGAGCAGAATCAACAGCAGGCCCGCGCCGGCGCGGCTCTGGCGCTGGAGCCGGCGTTCGTAGCGGTCCACGTCGACGCGGGTCGCCAGGATCTCGGTGCGCCGCGGTCGCGGCTCGGGCGCCACCGCCGGCTCGACGCCGATCGAGCCGAGATAGTGCAGTAACTCCTCGCGCAACTCGGCCATCGTCGCGTAGCGCCCGCGCGGATCCTTCACCAACGCGCGCGCCAGAATCTGTTCGGCCTGCTCGGGGATGTCGCGCTCGGGGGCGCGCTGACGGAGCGGCCGCAAGGGCTCGCTCAGTTGCCGGCGCAACACGTCCACCGGGCTCTCGCCCACGAACGGCGCTCCCCCGGTGATGGCTTCGTACATCAGCGCGCCGAGCGAGTAGATGTCGGCGCGCCCGTCGACCGGATCGCCGCGGATTTGCTCGGGCGCCATGTACGCGGGGGTCCCGATCAAGTTGCCGCGCTGGGTCGCAGGCCCGCTCTCGTCGAGGTCGCGCAGCTTGGCGATGCCGAAGTCGAGCACCTTCACGAAGTCGCTCTGCTCCGCCGTGTCGAGCACCATCACGTTCTCGGGCTTGATGTCGCGGTGGATGATGCCGCGCCGATGCGCTTCGTCGACGCTCGCGGCGATCTGCGCGCCGATCTTCGCCACGCGCGCGAACGGCAGCGCCCCCTCGCGCTGGATCACGGTCGCGAGGTTGTGCCCGGGCAGGTACTCCATCACCAAGTAGGCGAGATGCGCGCTCTCGCCGAAGTCGAAGATCTGCACGGTGTTCGGGTGGCTGAGCTTGCTGACCGCCTGGGCTTCGCGTTGAAAGCGCTTGAGCGTTCCGGGATCGCTCGCGAGCTCGCCCGACAAGAGCTTCATCGCCATGAACTTGCCGATGTGCACGTGCTCCACCCGGTAGACCACGCCCATCCCACCTCGGCCGAGCAGCTGCAGGATGCGGTAACGCTCGGCGATCACGCGGCCGATCAGCGGGTCGCCCTCGTAGGGCCGCGGATCGCGCAAAAGTAGCGGCGGAAACGAGAGGCGCTCTTCGCGCGCGCGGCTGCGTCGCTCGCTCGTTTCGACGATCGGCTGCTTCGCGAAGGCCGGCACCTCCACCGTCGGCTCGCTCCCCGGATCGCGCGGTTCTGCGCTCGCGGGCGCCTCGGACGCTCGCCCCGCGACCGCCTCGCCGCAGCTCGGACAGAAGCGCGCGCCGAGCGGAAACGCGATGCCGCAGGCCGCGCAGCTCGTCAGAGCTTCGGTCGAGCCCACGCCCTACCGCCTGCTAACGCGCGAGCTTGAGCACGTATTGAGCCTGTACGCTCGGCACCGTGTGCACCTGCCCGCGCTCGGAACGGAACTGCTGCTCGCCCGCGATGGTGCCGAGCACGCGCACCCAGCTGTCGACCGTCGCCTCGGTTGCCTGCGGCAGCTCCACCCACAAGGGACAGCGCTGCGTCCCGGGGCAGTCCTGTACCAACATCTGCAGATGGCTCACGCCCCCTTTCACTTCGACGTTGTAGACGCGCCCGTCGAAGGCCACGCTCTGTCCGCGATAGATGACGGGATTCTGCGCGATACGCGCGTAGGTCAGCGAGGGATCGGCGTGGAACGTCGCGGCGGCCAAGCTCAGGTCGTCCACGCGCTTCAGCTTGAGCTCGACCACGCGCGGCACCTTGCCAGCGGCGCGCGCCAGCACCTGGATGACGTAGTCGCCCGGCTTCGGAAGTCGCACGCGATGCAGGAAACGACCCTCGTTCACCTTCGCGTCGTGATCGTCGACCGTGACGTGCGCACCGCCCTCGACCGCGCCTGCCACTTCGATTTCGGCCTGATCGGTGGTGACGGCCGGACCCGGGCGATCGATCTGCAAACTGGTCACCGGCAGGTTGAGCGAGAGCTCCCCCTCGGTGGCCGCGCCCTCCTTCGGCTCGATGCGGTAGCGGGCCGAAAATGCGAGCTTCGTGCCGGTTTGCGCCGAGATCGGATAGCGCTTGCTGGCGCGGCCCTTGGCGTCGAGCGCGATCGCTTGCCCGTCGACGGACACCTTCGAACCCGGCAGCGCTTCGATCACCACGGCCAGTCCAGGTGGGTCCTGGGAGAGCGGTGCGAGGTCGACGCGCGCGCGATAGCCCACGTGAAGGCGCACGTTCGTCGAGGCCACGTCGCTGCCGCGCACGATGCCGATCGCCAGCTCGTTGTCGCCGAGCGACAACGCGTCGGCCGCGAGCGGAAAGCGCGCTGCGCCGCCCTTCAGCTCGCGCTCCGCGCCGAGAAAGCGCACCTTCGTGCCCGGCTTCGCGTCCGGCACTTGCACCTCGAGCTGCTCTCCCTCATCCCCGGCCATCACGCGCAGGCCGATCTCCGGTGCGCGCAGGAAGTGCCAAGCGGCGAGCCCCGCGGCGAGTACGGCGAGCGCACCCGCGAGCGCAGCGAGCAGCGCGCGCAACACGCCCGAACCGCGCGTCGCCGCGGCCCCGCCCGACGTGTCCGCGAGGGAATCGCCGTGCACGGCTGGCTCTAGGGTCGAACGCCCTGCGTCGCTATCTCGCTCGTCAGCGACCGCTTCGGCGCTCGGCTCCTGCGTGTCTTCGGCACCGGCCGCGCTCGGCGTGGCGGTCGGGATGCCGAGCATCGTGCGATCGGTCTGTGGCGCCACCTTCGCCGCCGGCGCGGCCGCAGCGCCCGCCCCGGCCGGACTCTGCGGCTCACGCCGCACAGCGGCGCGCGAGTCGGCCGGTGGCGGTACGCCGAGCATCGTCTTCTTCAGATCATTCTGCGGACGCCCTGGCTCGCTGAAGCCTCCCGCGGGTGCCACGCCCAACATGGTGCGCTTCCCCGCGGATTCGACCGGTGCCGCCCGGCGTTGCGCCGTGTCCGCGCGCGTCTCAGGGGCGCGCGCCGGCTCGGGCTTGCTGCCCGGACGCGCGAAGGTGCCGTCCACGAAGGGCGAGGTCATGCCCATGATCGTCTTCTGCGCGACCGGCTGCTGGGCGGCACTGGACCCACCGCCGCTCAAATTGAAGCCCGGCTTGCCTGCCCCGGACCCGCCGGCCGCGGCCGCGGCTCCGAGTGCTCCGGGCATGCCCAGCATCGTGCGCTTATCGGATGGTGCGATCGGCCGCTCAGACGCGGGGCGCGCTGGTGGCGCCTCCTTGGACGTCACGAGATCCGCGCCGCACGCCGCGCAGAACGCGTCGATCGGCTTGGTCGCTGTGCCGCAGCTCGGACATCGAGATGGGAGCGTCATGGAGCTGACACGTTAGCAAAGTTGGGCTTCGCTGTACGCGGTCGTGCTGCGCTTTCGCTCGCCGATTCCCGCCGGCTTGGACGCTCGCGCGGCAAAATGGCACACTGGGCCGCGACGCAAGCCTAACGATGTCTGCAGCATGCCCACACGTCGCGGGCTCCGCGCGCTTCGGCGCCGCTCTCGAGCGCGCGCATCCGCAACCGCGGCCTGCCTGCGCCGCGGAGGGCGCCAGCCCGCTCTGCACACACGATGCGCGCGAGGTCCCGTGCCGGCGAGAGCCTCACGCGCGCGGCAAGCGGCGTTGGACGTGGTCGCGAGTGCTGCTTATGGCGGTGCTCGCTTCGGGTTGGGGCTGCTCGCGAGAGAGCCCAGCGGCTGACTTCGACGACGATGACTCCTTCGGCACCGACCCGGGCCACCCGCGCGACGGAGGTCTCGATGGGGCACTCAGCGACCTCGATGCGGCGCTCTCCTCGGACGGCGGCAGCGTGCGCGTGCGCTTCGTGCAAGGCGCCGTGAACCTCGGCTCACTTACGGTCTGTCACGATCCGGACGGAGCGGGTCCGCGCCCCGCGTACGTGCTGAGCGACGGCATCAACGTGCTGCGCGCGGATTTCGCGACGCGCAGCGCGGCGGTGTCCCTTTCGATGTTGAGCTCGGGCGTGCTCACGCTGCAGCGCGACGCGCCCACGAACCCGGACGCGGGCCTCGACGGCGGCGTGCTCGTCACAGATGCCGGAGTCGCGACCGATCC
>CAZYWR010001020.1:0-2352 GCA_964651185.1 uncultured Polyangiales bacterium | reverse complement strand
CTTCTGGACGCGGGTCTCTATAACGCGGCCGATGCAGCTGCGTTTCCGGGCGGCGCTGCGGCGGGCGTGTTTCCGCCGGTGCTGGCCGATGGGAGCAGTTGCCCGCAGCTGCCGCAGCCGTTCACCTCGGCGCCAGGCAGCAGCTTCGGTGGACATCATTCGTTTCCGGGTGGGCTCGCGGTGCACGAGGCGTTCAACGACACCAGCGACCTGAATTTGGCCGCTGGGTATCGCAAGATCTACGGACACACCGGCGCGCTCGGACTGCCTGAAGTGGCGTTGCTCCCACCGAGCCCCGAGCGCGCAGATGTCTTCATCGATGAGGACGTGATCCTCGCGGCCCCCCTGTGGCACGATTGGGCCAAGCCGATCGTCTTTCAGTGGAACGCAGACGGGAGCGAGTTCCCCGAGTTCAACTTCGGCGGGAACGGCACGAGCGACAACTACGGCGCAGCCGGCGATGCGCGCACGGGCGCCCATCATATCCTCGGCGTCGCGGAGACCATGGAACGCGGGCTACCTCCCGAGCTCGTGATCGCGCAGGCCTCGGCCCATTCGACGCCCACTTCCGGCAACGAGTACAAGGTCGCGAACTGGCTGCGGGCCGCGGCGATCGTCGCGGGCATCGACCCCGTGGCGCGCGGCTACCTCGCCCTCGATAGTCAGGGCAACTACCGTTTGCCGCCGCTGCGCGCGCTCGGCGAGATCGACTTGAACCAGGCGGGGCAGACGAACTTCCTGGTCGAGTTCCCGCTGCACAACATTTCGGACTCGGACTTCAGCTGCACGGGGCCTGCCGTCTCCGTGGTGCAGATCGTCCTCGCCAAGCTTGCGGGCGACTTTGGCTACGACCCATCCGACACCGCCACGTACAACCTCGCGTACCGGAACGTGGCGCTCAGCTACCTCAGCGCCGAGCGGCTGCTCATGATCTACAGCAAGGCCGGGCTCGCGGGCGTGCGTGCCGAGCTCACGGCGTTGCGCGCGCGACGGCTCCTTTAGCGCGCCTTGTCGCCCCCGCGAAGCGTCGCATCCACGCGGCGCCCGAGTCGGCAGCCGGCGTCGACGGCGCGTACGCGAAGTGAGCCGCGTTATTCGAACACGAGCGAGAAGTGGACGCCTGCACCAGCGAGCACGCCATCGGCGCTCGCCAAAGTCGCGTTCGAGAACTGGCGAGCGATATCGCCGGCCGCAAAGACGCCGGGCACGCTGGTTTCCCGACGCTCTCCTGCGCGGATGATCTCGCCGAGCGGCGTGTCCTCCATGGCGCAACCGAGTTGCTCGTGCAAATCGCTCGCGAGTTCTAGCCTGGACCCGACATAGAGCCCCGCGAGCTCGGTCGCGCGTCCGTCCGCGAGCCTCACCGTCGCCTCCCCGTCGACCTCGACCACGCGCGCGCGTTCGATGGTGACGCCGCGTGCGCGCAGCTTCGCTGCCATCTCCGCGTCCGGTTCTGCCTGGCCGTTCAAGAAGAACGTGGTCGGCCCCCACTCGGGGATGAGCTGCGCTTGATGAAACGACGCGGGCCCCACCGAAAGCACGCCGAGCGGACGCCCGTCGAACTCGTAGCCGTGACAATACGGACAGTGCAGCACGGTCTTACCCCAGCGCTCTTGCAGTCCGGGGATCGCCGGCAGCCGATCGACGATGCCGTACGCGAGCACCAGCTTTTTGCCGCCGACGCGCGCTCCGTCTTCCAGCTCGATCGTGAACGCACCGTTCGCGCCGCGCGCGTTCCGGGCGAGTCCAGCGATGAACCTCACGTTCGGATATGCCAGGACCTTCTCCCGGCCCTGGCTGATCATCGCCAGCGGCGGCGCGCCGTCTTGCCCGAAGAAGCCGTGTGAGTGCTCGGCGAAGCGGTTGCGCGGCTCGCCGCCGTCGATCACGCACACCTGCCGCCGGCCGCGCGCGAGCTGCATCGCCGCTGACAGCCCTGCGAAGCTACCTCCCACTACGATCGCATCGTATTGCATGAGTGACTCCTCTTCTTGTTGCTGAAGGTCGCCGCCAGGTCCGCGATCGAGATCTCACCGAAGCGCCGCAGGAGCAGTTGCTCAGCTTCGCGCGCCGTGCCTTCCAGCGCGGTCTTCACCGCGCGCGCCACGAGGCAGCTCGGCCGCTCCTCTTCGAAGCCGAGCGCCACCACCGCGGGCGCTCCGACCGCGTGATAGATGTCGAGCAATGTCGTGCGCTCGAGGTCGCACGCGATCGTCCAACCGCCGCCGTGCCCCTTCTCGGAGCGTACGAAGCCCGCCTCGCGCAGCCCCGCCATCACGCGCCGCACCACGACCGGATGCGTGTTCATCGCCTGCGCGAGCTTCTCCGACGTGATCGGCTCGCGCGCGTCCG
>CAZYWR010001019.1:0-2459 GCA_964651185.1 uncultured Polyangiales bacterium | reverse complement strand
AATCGCTCGTGTATGGGTTGACGTATTGGGGAGAGATCCACCAACCAGTGGGAAATTGCGGCGAGTAGGAGCCGCACGAGGTGCCCCAGGTGAGCACGGGCTGTAGGACGCCTTGGCCCACCGGGTTGAAGTTCTTGCCGCCCGGCCACGGCTCGAGCCCGGGCCATACGTAAAGGGTCGACGACGATGTCGGCTTGGCCGGCACGAGGAGCGTGGTCTTCAGTCCGATGATTTGGTTGTTCGTGGGCGGCCGAAACTGCACCATGGCGTAGCCGCTGACACGCGTGCCTCCGACGGCATCACTGGCGAGCAACGAGCGTCCGCCAGCGCACGGCGAGTCGTCTGCTTCAGCGCTCGGTCCCGCGTCGGCATCCTGTCCGCCTTCCGGGACCTGCGGTTCCGCATCCGCGCTGGCATCACTCGCATCCCTGGCGATCGTCTTGCCCGCGTCCCGGCCGGCATCGACCACATGCGGAATCGCGCCGTCTGCGCTCTCCTGATCGGAGCTCGCGTGGCCGGCATCCTGACCGCGGCTCGAACCAGCTCGGTCGCCCGCGTCCGCCCGATCTGGCTCAGGTCCATCTTCGTCGTTCGCGCCATCGTCGCGCGAATCGTCGTCGCCGCGCGTGCTCTCGTCTATGTCGTGGTCGGTTTCGCCGCTGTGTGGTGCAGCACAAGCGTACGCCAGGAGCGCCAGCGCGGTCGCGGCCGCGCGTAACGAGATGGTGGTCAGCACGCAGAGTTCGGATCGGTGCTCCTGCAGACGTCCGTTCCGAGACAGGCGGAGCTCACAGCGAACCATACGCTTCCTCGGGCGCGACGATGCTTCGAAGGGAGCGCCGCTTGCAACAGGTTTTGCGCGCGAGTCAGGGCCAACGGTGCTTCGTCGTGTGATTTTCCAAGTCAGCTGCGTCCGCGGAGGCTTCAGGCGCGCAGAGAACGTACGATGCCGATCAGTGCAGACACCAGCAGCAACGCGAGCGGCGGCACGAGCCAGATCGTCGGACCCGGATCCGACTCGGCGCGGCCGAAGATCGCCAGCACGAAGCTGAGGGGCATCAGCAGCGCGCTCGCGCGCAGGCGCCGGCCGAAGCGCGCCGATTCCGCGGTCTCGATGCCCAGCGCGGCGTACGCGAGCACGATCAAAGCGAGTCCCACGCCGTGCGCGTGGCCCCAGACCAAGAGCTCGCGGCAGAGCGGCTGATCGAGGTACGAGGACAGCTTCAGCGCGTGCGCGGCTTCGAGCAAGACGCCAAAGCTCGTCCAGCCGGCCAACGACGCAAAGCCGAACCGGCGGGCGCGCAGTCTCTCCCGTTCGAGCGCGGACACATCACTCTCCAATGTCGATGGCTTGGGCCTCGGCCTCGGCGCGCAGCGCCGGCACGCGCGCAGCGTCGGCTTCGCTCAGCGCAAAGCGCGCGCTCGCGTCCACCAGGGTGCGCGCGCGTGCGGCCGGGTCGTGCTCGGGCACGAACTCGGAGAGCAGCTCGGGCTCGCCGGTGACGGCGCGCAGCGCGCGCCACGCGAGATGGCGGATCGCGGGGTAGGGATCGCGCCGCATGACATCGAGCAGCATGGCGGCGTGCCGATGGCGCGCACGCCGCACGGGCGCGCGTCCCAAGTGGTACGCCGCCAACGCGCGTTCGATGGGATCGCCCGCAAACAGCTGGGTCTCGACCTCGGACCAGCCGTTTTCCGTGTGGGCGGCCTCCTGCACCGGTGCGCGATCGCGCGCCGGCCACAGGCGTTGGCGCTGTGCTGCCGCCCAGGCTCGCGTCTTGTTCACGTGACATTGCGTGCAGGCGTCGGGGCGTCCGGCGGCGGCGGCGCGCGCCGGATCGGGCACCTCGATGCGATGGGAAGGATGCACGTCGAGCACGCCGTACACGAGGCTCGGCATGTGGCAGTCGACGCAGCTCGGGAGCGCGCCGGCGTGCGCAGGGCGGGCGTGATCGCGTTGGGCGGAGCGGCGCGATAGCTGCGTGTGACACGACGTGCACTGCGCGGCGCCGAGCCGATCGGGACGGATCTGCCCGCGCGGATCGCCTTCGTGCATCCCGTGGCAGCTCAGACAGGTGAGCTCGCCCCGTTCGGCGCACGGCGACAGCAGGACGCCCTGGTATTCGTAAGCCGTCAGGCGCGGCGTTCCGTCAGGCCAAAAGCGCGCAGCAAACGCGGGTTCTCCGCGCAATGTCGTGTCGCGCCAGAGCGGCGCGCTGTAGAGCGCCAGATCGTCGCCGGCCACGAACGGATCGCCATGGCGGAGGAAGCGCTCGACGTCATCGGTGATGCGCTGCCCGTGGCAGCGACCGCACACATCGAGCGAGCGCTGCGGCGGCAGCCGCGCCGGATTGACGATGCTCGGGTCGCGCCGGCCCGAGAGATGCAATGCATAGCGCCGCAGCGGGTTCGCGTTGGCTGCTGCGTGCGCGGCGCCGGGGCCGTGGCAGGCCTCGCAG